>DNZD01000064.1 GCA_003504855.1 Cytophagales bacterium | reverse complement strand
GAATTTTTTCAGTCACATAAATGGATCCCATCCGCTGGGTGGATAACCCGATTTCAATGGGAATCATAAACCCCTCCTTGTGCATCAGTGGTCTAATGTCCTCGAGGACGGTAACTTGTTCACCAGTAACCACACGACCGGTCGTAGATTGTTCAGCGATTAACAAATAACTGAACTGAACGCCGACACCTGCATATAGCCTTTTTCCGAATTGATAGTGCAACAGTACAGGGATATCCAGATTAAAAGTAGAAAACTGCGTGCGGGAACCCTGGAGCGGAACCGCATTCAAGAGTCGATCTGTTCTATCCGTGCCACGTGTTGAAAGGTTTAACTCAGGCGCCAAACGCCAATGATCGTTGAAAGTGATCAGCCATCCAAAACCCATTGATGCCGAGTGGGTCCATGCATGATTGGGCAGTCCCGGTAAATCAGAAAAACCGATCCCCACATTGAAGCCAAACATCGTTGGCTGTTTTTGCACTTGGGAAGAATCTGCTTCCACATGCTGCCCTCTTCCGGTAATACTAATCACCAGAAAGAGAATACACACAATTGCTTTCATTAAATAAATAGTTGCTCATGGGAACGCTTCCATGCGCCGGAATGTTCCCTCAATAAATATCACTAAAATTAACGGAAACAAATACCTTTAAGTAAATCTCTTCCGCATGCCTCACATTATCATACTCACAGCCAGCATCCGCACCGGACGACACAGCGATCGCGTTGGCTTGTATTTCAAACAATACATCGAGTCTCACCAATTGGGTACTCCGGAGGTCGTAGACCTAAAGACGTATAACTTTCCGTTGTTTGACGAGCGGCTCAGGCTCCAGACCAACCCTGCCCCGGAAACTCTGGCCTTTGCAGACAAGATAAAATCAGCGGATGGCGTGATCATCGTTACGCCTGAATACAATGGCGGATATCCGGCGAGCCTGAAGAATGTAATTGACCTCCTCTATACCGAGTGGTACAAGAAGCCAGTAGGTATTGTTACGGTTTCGGATGGCGTTTTCGGCGGGACGCAGGTGCTTACCTCTCTTCAATTCACCCTGTGGAAGATGAGGGCATGGACCATACCAGCTATGTTTCCCGTTCCGAATGTGGCCACAGCACTGAATGAAGCCGGTGTTCCCGCTGATCCTGCGGGCATGGACAAAAGAGCTGCCGGTTTCCTGAAAGAACTCCTGTGGTGTGTGGAAGCCAACAACCGGATGAAGGGCGTCTAAGGATTTCGTTTACGCGAGGCCACTTCCTTATACAGGCTGCCCCAATTGTTGTTGCTGTTGTTATTGGGTTGGCCATTCGCGTCGAGCAAGGCGTCGACATCAGATCCATCATATTTCCATACCCAGGCACTGAATGAAAATCCCTGGCGATAGGCTGAATCAAGAAATGGGGCGGGATTCATGAGCGCACCCGCATTGTGTGGCGCCATCTCTCCAAAAAACACCGGAAGCTTTGATTTGTGCAGTTGTCGCAAGCGGCTTCCCATTTGAGCATTTGAAACCAGGAGCCACTTCTCATAGGCGTGCACATCAAACAGAATGTTGTATTTGCCGGTAAGAAAAGATGACCCCCTGTTAATTAACACACTTTCATCCTGCCCTTGTTCGGCACAGGGTACCAGAATCACGTTGTTATTTCCGGCATTCCGTATCACATTGACCATTTGTGTCATATCCTGTATCCAGGTATCATCGGTGTATCCATCTGCACGGTCAAAACGGTATGGTTCATTCCACACCTCAATCCAAACATCGGGTTGATCCTTGAAATATGAAGCCCACTGTGCGAGCTTGGATAAATACGCACTCCAAAATGGAGTCTGCGCTGGCCGAAGACCAGAGAAAACTGTAGCAGCGGTTCCATCCCACCCAAAAGGACACAGAACGATGACCCGTTGATCGGCGCGATGACTGTTAACAACTTCCTGCAGAGAATGAAGAAATGCGCCATTGGCATCCTGTATCGTGACGCCTTGCAGCGGTGTTTCCTTCATATTGCCGACAAACTCCCGGGCGATATCTAGTTTCCAGGCAGTCATGTCACTGGTACCGCCACCAAATACATGCAGGGCATTGGCACCGATGTATTGAACAGCGCTTCCCTGAAACAAGATATTGGTATTGTTCACCTGATAAGGGCCGGAAGGGACTATCGTTTCATGTTTTGAAGAACAGCCACAAACCAGAACAAGGGTCAAGAGGCCACAGATTCGTTGGAATCCCAGGTTTAGCTTTAGTCTCCTCAGGAAAATCATTTCCAAAGGTAATTACCCCGGTCACTTATCCTCAACCTCAATCAACTTCACCACCCGCACCGGTTCGCCGTTGGAGAGGACGCCTTCAATTATTATCCTGTAAATCCCAGGCAGGTCTGAACTGAAAAACGATACAGTTGCAACGTTACTACTGATGTCAATGTCAGGGTTCCAATAAAGCGTAGCCCTATAGTCGGGCTGAGTGGTTCCGATAGGTGGATTGGAGTAATCCGGGCTTTTGAAGACCCTCGAATTTGAGAACCCACGTAGTCGAATTTGCTGGAAATTCGGTGTAATAATGTTTTTTGTGCCTAACAATCCATTCTTGGTATAAACGGAAATCACCCCAAAGGCACCCTCAGAGCCAAAGATGGGTTTTACCCGACGGAACACTTCTATGGAAGAAACGTTGGCAGGATCCAACAGGCTCAGCACCTCACCTGCATCTCCTTGCATGGGCACATCATTCACTACCACTAAAGGGCTTTTGGCATTAAAAACAGATTGATTCATGGATCGCACAAACTTTACAATCCCCTGACCCGGTGAAACATAAAGTCCCGGATATCCCACCAGCGTATATAACAGATTCGGGTAGCCAACCTTCACACTATTCTCAGGGATGGAATAGTCTCCGGCCCCATACATCCGGATTGGCTTCACCTCTTGTTCAACCCGGGAGGCCTTGATGGTAACCGCCTCAAGCATTTTGGTGTCCTTTGGCACTTCATATTCTGAAATCAATCGCTGGGCTTCCCCGGTATGCTCAATTTCTATTCGGGTTGTTTCGGGAAAATTAATTGCAGGCACAGCTTCAGCCGGCAAAATCTCCACCTTGCCGAACGGATAGTTTTTTGCCTGATCGGACTTAAATGAAAACGTAGCCGTATCACTAAACTGCAATCCCGTTAGCTGAAAATAACCCAGATCATTTGTCTCCGCGAATAAAGCCTTTCGGGGCCTATGCTGAATAATGGTCAGGTTTGTTTTCGCTGGCTTGCCTCGGTCATTCAGGAATCGACCCGAATAGGATATACCAAACTCAACCGGGTACTTCATGACGATATCAGGCAATAGCTGCCCATGCTCTATCCGGTATCGATCCAGAATTGTATGATGCGTTGGTACATCAATCACTTGAGCGGCATCCGTTACCGATATTGAAATATTTCCCCGCAATGGTACACTACCCTTAACACCCATGGTGAGGCTAATCTTTTCCCTGGTTGAATAGCGCTTTTTATCCAGGTGCACAATTACGTGGGGATTGGAAATGGTATCATTTACCGATTGATTGCGATCCAGCCGATCCACCATCGATAATACGGGTAGCGATTTCACGAACAAATTATCGTCACCGTAATTCCTGGACAATTGCGTGTAGGCACGGAGAAAATATCCGCCTGCAGCCAGGCTGTCCGGAAGTATGAAGTCACTATGGAAAAATCCGCTGTCAATCCGAAGTGTTTTGGAAAGAATTACCTTTTTGGAAGGATCGATCAGCTCAACATAAGCCACTTTGCTTAATGAATCACGCCAGGATGGTTCGTAATAATTGATGTACCCCTTGAACCATAACGGTTCACCGGGATAGTAATATGGCTTATCGGTGTGCACATAAATCCGCTCATAGTATTGCATAAAATCATCAGCCCCCGGCACAACCGGAATATAATCCTCCGGCAGCACAAAGGGAGTACGCTTGTCGAACATGGGGCCGCTTACTGCCATATGCTGTGGGATCAACAGTATCCCGTCTGCGCTCGCCTGAAGCGAACCGGAAGTTGTTATTTGGGAGGTTACACCATGATACGTTACAGATGTCGGAGAAGTCACCATCAAGGCAAAGTAATTTGCAATGGACGGCTTTATCTCTATAGGCGGTGAGAGTTCGAACCCCTCCTCTTTTGCCGTACCAGACACGAGACTCTTCAGCAGGTGCCGCATCGAACCGGAATAAGCATCCACCCTCCGTTGAGCCAGCTCAATGATCTCCTTACTGCCACTCACGGGAATAGTTTCAAAAGTAAAGTACCCTTGCACATCATATTGCTTGCCAGACCAAATCGCTTGATTGAGATAGTACCTTATTTTATACCCCAATCGCTTATTGATCATGATGAGCGGCTGGGAGGATATCAGAGACTTTGTCGATTTATGTTGAACCACAGACAGGGCTGATGAATTAATGATATCCAAATCACTGATCCCCAATAACGCATCTTTGAAAAGACTCGTTTCTTCCGGTGGTGCAACAGCGCCTGATTGTTTGGGTGCCGGCTGCAAAGCAAGATTAACCTCATAGCGCTTGTCCTGGTCAATGCGAATGGATGACTTGAACAGGTTATATCCTTTCTTATAGAGAATGAGATCTGCGAAACCTGGAGAAATTCCATCCAGTTGAAATTTCCCTTCCTTATCCGTGACCGCGGATACAGAACGTCCGTGGATGAAGACCTCGACGGCTTCCAGGGGTTTATCGGTTCGGTTATCACTGATAATTCCGGATATCTGGCCGAAAGCAAACCGGCTCAGCAGCAAGCAGGCAATTAGGATCCCGGGTCTCATGGAGGCTGGTATTTGCATTAAGATGGAATCTACCCAATTAAGTCACGAAACGAAACCATAGATTCGGTTAAATCAGCTACGCCTAAAGGAGAACTATTTTAGGAATTGGAGAGCGGCCACGCCAGGTTATGCTTTTCTTGTAACCAGTTGTTCGGATAAGGTTTCATTAATGTTTCTGGCCAGCTTGGCTACCTGAACTTACTGAAACTCTCGGCCTGCTCACAAATCATATAACGTCGTAACGCTCAAAGGTTGGGTGAGTTAACTCCAAGCTTTCTCGTATGGTAGCCTCGACAGGAATCGAACCTGTATCAAAAGTTTAGGAAACTTCTATTCTATCCATTGAACTACGAGGCCTGGTCGAATTGACCAAAGAGCGCCAAAGGTACAAAAAAGAGTTCTCCCGCCGGAAGGGTTATGCGACAAATCCAACCCATGCCACCAAACCAGGTGGAGGCTATTCCGTTAATTTCTCTATGATTCGTCTCCTCTCCGCCTGTATCCTGGGAATGACCATATTAACATACACCACCTTGGCGCAATCGGTGGCCTTTGAAATTCAGGAGCCAACCCTCATTCCGGAAGGCATTACCATCGATTCGACAACCGGAAAATTCTATCTGACCAGCATTGCCAAAAACAAAATCATCGAAATATCAGGAAACCAGTCAACAGATTTCATCCAACCGGGACAATATGGTTTCGTTGGAGGGCTGGGCATCCATGTTGACGGCAACCACCATGTGCTTTGGTCCTGCTCAGGCGACTTTAATGGCCACACCTACACCACCGGAATATTCGGGTTCGATCTCAGGACAAATAAACTGGTGTACCGGTTTTTTCTCCCAACAGATACCAGCAAAAATTTCTTCAATGATCTCGCCATTGCAGATAACGGAGACCTATTTATTACAAATTCAGACGGCAATTCAATCTGGCAATGGAAGTACAAAGCGCCTCGTCCAGAAAAAACAAAACTGCCCGCGGTTGCCGAACCCAATGGCATTGTGTGGGATAAAGACCGCAGTCTCCTTTTTGTGGCAACCCGAAAAGGGTTAGTGGCATTATCACCAGCCACTAAAACACTTCATACCCTGGCCATGCCCGATGGTGAAACATCCACCGGACTTGATGGGCTGGTATTTTACAAGAACTCAATCATTGCCGTGCGCAACGGATTTCGCGACAAAACCAAGCATGGTATAATGCGGTTCTATTTGTCATCCGATGGGTTATCAATTATCAAGACCCGGGCAATTGATTTGCACAACCCGATGTTTGATATTCCAACCACCCTGGCGATCCGGGGCAATCAGCTGTTTGTGGTCTGCAATAGTCAGATGGACTTGCTGGATGAACAAAAGAACATCGGTCATCAGCGCGCACCCAAAAATCCAATTATCCTAAGTTATACGTTATCCGACTGATATTGGGAGGAATCAATATAGTTCGGGTAGAAGGTGATGTGCCTTTGCTTTACCTCCTCAAACAAGAACTTCCGCAGTCCGTCCACATTGATTCTGTTGGTGGCTGAAATAAAAACCGTGTGGGCATAGCCCAGGTCCCGGTAATGCCCGCGGAGCATCTCAACATCGGTACCCTCGGGCAACCGCTCGACCTTGTTGAGGATAAGTACAGCAGGAATATTCCCCGCCCCTATTTCAGCCAGTGTTTTGCTCACCACTTCAATCTGATTGTCATGGAAGGGATGTGAAATATCCACCACATGAAGTAACAAGTCTGCCTCACGTACCTCATCCAGTGTAGACTTGAATGATTCGATCAGGTGGTGCGGCAGTTTACGGATAAATCCTACGGTATCAGACAACAGGAATGGAATATCTCCGACAACTACTTTGCGCACGGTGGCATCTACGGTTGCAAAGAGTTTGTTTTCTGCTTTCACATCCGACTTGGAAAGCAGGTTCATGATCGTTGATTTTCCTACGTTGGTGTATCCTACCAGTGCCACGCGTACAATATTCGTTCGCGACTTGCGTTGGGTAGCGCGTTGCTTCTCAATTTTCTCCAACTCATCCTTGAGCAACGTGATCCGGTATCGGATATTCCGACGGTCTGTTTCAATCTCCCGCTCACCAGAACCACCGCGCGATCCTGTTCCGCCACGCTGACGTTCCAGGTGGGTCCACATGCGCGTTAGTCGCGGCAACAAATACTGGTTCATGGCCAGCTCAACCTGTGTACGCGCCTGGGCTGTCTGTGCACGCATCAGAAAAATATCCAGGATAAGTAAACTGCGGTCATATACCCTGACCTTGGACTCCTCAACGCCTGCATTGAGTTCTTTTTCGAGGTTTCGCAACTGACTCGGGCTGAGGTCGTCATCAAAAATTACATTTCGAACCCCTTCATTCTTAATAAATTGATTGATTTCCTCCAGTTTACCCTTTCCGACAAATGTTCTTACATCCGGGTGCGGCAGGTTCTGGATAAACTGTTTTTTGGTTGTAATTCCAGCCGTTTCGGCCAAAAAAGCCAATTCGTCCAGGTGCTCCTGAATCACTTCCGGCAGTTCCCGGTTTGTGCTTACCGATACCAATACGGCAAATGGGTTTGATTTGGTGTTTTCCATCGGATTTGAGTGTCAAACTTACAACCTGCGATTTTACCGGGAGTTACTTTTCGCTAGTTTTGTGGCATTTACAGGCAGTTTTTCCCGGTAAACCTGACTTCGGTCCATTTTTGGCTTCATGAAAGTTGCGATAGTTTTAAATACCTCCTGGAACATCTACAATTTCAGGATGAACTTTGTTCGGGCTCTCATCCGACAAGGTTATGAAGTACATACCATTGCCCCTAACGATGAATTCACCCATTATTTAACCGAGGCGGGCTGCCATCATCATCCCGTAAAAATGGATAGCCGGGGAATCAACCCGATTAAGGATACCGCCCTCATCATCGAACTCTGGTCCATTTACCGTAAGGTGAGACCTGACATCATTCTGCATTATACCATCAAGCCTAACGTATACGGATCACTGGCAGCTTCATTTCTCCGGATACCGTCCATTAATAATGTGTGTGGCCTCGGAACCGTTTTTCTGAAAGACAATTTACTCTCCAAAGTCGCCAAGTTCTTGTACCGCTGGACGTTCCGATTCCCCCGCAAGGTATTTTTTCAGAACCCGGATGATCAGAATTTATTTATTGACCAGAAATTGGTGTCTGCCGAGCACACCGACTTGCTCCCGGGTTCAGGCATTGACCTCCATCATTTCGCACCCGTACCTTTTCAGCGAAACCGAAAGTTTACATTTCTCCTGATCAGCCGGCTTATCACCGACAAGGGTATTCTGGAATACGTTGACGCGGTCCGTAAGCTCAAAGAATTGGGTATTGAAGCCAGGTTTCAGATTTTAGGTGCCAAGGACCCAAAACATCAGCGCGGAATTCCGCTTGACCTGATTGAAAGCTGGATTAACACCCAGACCATTGAATACCTGGGGACTACCCGGGATGTGCGGCCGTTCATTCATGCTGCCGATTGTATTGTGTTGCCCTCCTACCGGGAAGGCACGCCACACACGTTGCTCGAGGCTGCAAGCTGTTCAAAACCCATTATCACCACCAATGTTCCGGGTTGCCATCAGGTGGTGGAGCACCAGCACAACGGGTTGTTGTGCAAAGTGAAGGACGCGGATGACCTGGCCAGTACCATGCGCCAAATGGCGGCCATGGATGACAATACCCTTCGTTTTTTTGGTGAAAATGGTCGTCGGAAGATGGAAACTGAATTCAGCGAAGACCTGGTTATTAATAAGTACATCGCTTCCATCAAAGAAGTGGAGCAGGCCGGCTAGTCCCGCCGGGACCCCGAAATTGGTAAGAATTCGATAAGTTTGCAGTTGATCCCGACACACTGTGAAGTATTTCCGTCTGTCAATAAGTTTCCTGTTTTGTTTGGCCCTCCTGCTGGGCGGGTGCGCATCATACAGGCAGAATATCATGCTCCGAACACCGGAGGACTTCAAGTCCGCCCAGGTAACCCGTGAAATATTGCAAGCGGAGAGGAACTACGTAATTCAAAAGAACGACTATCTGAAGCTCGAGGTATTCACCAACAAAGGCGAGCGAATCATTGATCCAAATCCGGAAGTATCGAGGCCGAACGGAACCACTGAAATTGTACGTCCACAACCCATGTACCTCGTTGATTTGAACGGCATTATCAAATTTCCTGTAGTTGGCGAAGTGAAACTGGAAGGATTGACCTTGCGTCAGGCCGAAGCCATACTGCAGGCGGAATACAACAAGTATTTTGAGGACTGCTTTACCCTGTTGTCCTTTCAGAACAAACGGGTCATCATATTAGGCGCGGTTGGGGGGCAGGTCATTCCACTGAACAATCAGAATATCCCCCTCGCTGAAGTTCTTGCGCTATCAAAGGGTCTGGCGAATGATGCCAAGGCACATAATATCCGATTGGTACGCGGTGACCAGGTATTCCTGATCGACTTTAGTACCGTTGCCGGCTTTCAGGCAGGAAACATGATTGTTTCACCGGGTGACATTATATACGTAGAGCCGGTAAGGCGCCCGCTGGCTGAAGGATTGCGCGACTACGGAACCCTGTTGAGCCTGTTCATCAGTACCCTGTCCCTGATACTGGTTATCCGCGGTTTAAAATGAGTAAGCAACTAAATTCACCAACTACGGATCCTATTGAAGGATTTGATCTGGACAAGTTGTGGGTGCTCTTAAAGAAAAACGCCCTCATCATTATCCTGTTGTTTTTATCGACCAACCTGATCGCCTATCTTAAGATACGCTGGACCAAAGATGAGTTCGAATCGTACTCCGAACTAAAGCTTGAGGTAAAACAAGATGCCACTGCATTGGGCATCAAGCAATTCGCCGAAGATCAGAATCGCAATCTGGTGGCTGGTGAGATTGAGCAGATGAAATCCAAGCTCTTCTTCAGCCGGGTGCTTGATTCGCTGGATCTGGGGATTAGTTACTACAGCCTGGGTAATGTACTGGAGCATGAAATGTACCGCCGTTCTCCGTTTAAGGCGCGCTGCATCGGAAATGTAGAGTCCTTTCAGGATCAGCCTATTTTTGTAGATTTCGTTGAGGGGAATAAATATCAGCTTTGGGTTGGTGAAAACGGAACAAAACAAACGGGTACCCTGGGCGAGCCCGTCGTGGTATCGGATGCCAACTTCGTTATTGAGCTTTCTCCAAACGCAACCCCTGACTTCAAGAATCATTTCTTTTTTGTGATGAACAGCCGGAACAGGCTGCTTGATTTTCTCTCTTCCAATCTCCGCATTGAACCCATCAACTTTGATGCAAATACCATCCGCGTAACATTTCGGGATTTTAATCCTTTGAAAGTATATACCGTGGTGAACAAGATTGATTCCGTGTACCTCTATTACAGCAATGAGCAGAAAAACCAGGCTAACAGGCAAAAAATAGACTGGCTCAACCAGGAATTGCATCAGGTAGAAAACAAAATGGAGGGGTTTGAAAACTATTTCGAAGATTTCACCCTGAAGAACAAAAGCAGTGATCTCACCACTGAATTGCGGCAAACGATCTACGCCCTCAATCAGGTCGATTCGCAGCGATTCAGTCTGAACAAGCGAATTCTTGAGCTCAATGGTTATATCGAAGAGCTTTCAACCGGAAAGCTTGTTCAGGTAGCTCCGAGAAATTTTCTGCCAGAATATCTCAATACCCGAATTGAAGAATACCTGAAATTGGTTCGTGGGAAAGAGCGACTCGCGTTATCCTACAAAGACAACACATTTGCCTATCAGCAAAAAGATCAGGAACTGAATGCAGCCCGGACCGCCTTGTTTACCCAGTTGGCTGAAATAAAGAAACAATGGCTCGGTGCCATGCTGGAACTGAATCAAAAGAAGGAGTCACTTGAGAAAAAATTCGCCAGCATGCCCGACAAGAGCACGCAATACTCCAAGAATCAACGCTTTTACAAACTCTACGAAGAATTCTACCTGAGTATGATGCAGGCCAAAGCAGAATTTGAAATTGCTCAGGCGGGAAGTACACCTGATTTGAAAATTCTGTCTTCGGCCATACTTCCCGGCCGACCGGTTGCCCCCAATCGCTACCTGATCCTGGGCATTGGTTTGGTGGCGGGCCTGGTGATCAACTTCTTTTTCATCAGTATTGTATACCTGCTCAGTAATAAGATCACCAGCCTGCAGGAAATAGAACGCACGATCCATGTGCCCGTTCTGGGTGTAATACCCGAAATGCGACGAAATACGACCAGTCCATTTTACATCGTCGAAAATCCAAGGTCCATTGTCAGCGAGGCCATCCGTACGTTGCGCACCAATCTCGACTTCTTTACCTCTTCAGAGACCAACAAAATCATCGTCATCTCGTCAACGGTATCGGGTGAAGGCAAATCCTTCCTGGCCATGAACCTGGGCGGCATTCTGGCGATGAGTAACAAGAAGGTGATTCTGCTGGATTTGGATATGCGCAAAGCCAAGGAAATCCTGCACGCCCGAGTAACTGATCCCTCTAAAGGCATCAGCACGTTGTTGATCCATAAAACCACTTTGGAGGAAAGCATTACCAAAACTGATATGGCGGGGTTTGATTACATACCGTCCGGTCCTCACCCGCCCAACCCTTCTGAACTTTTGCTCAGCAAGGCATTTGAAGACCTGTTGGCCGAACTGCGCACACGGTATGATTATATTGTTATTGATACCCCTCCCGTTGGATTAGTGACGGATGGTATTATGGCGATGAAGCGGGCAGACCTCTCGATTTACGTGGTGCGGGCCAATTATTCCAGGAAAGAGTTTCTGAGCAACCTGGAGCGTATCGTCAGCATTAATAAACTTAGTCACGTTGCCGTTGTGCTGAATGCACTGCCTACGTCTGGCAAAACCTACGGGTATGGATACTATCATGAAGATCAGAAAAAGAGAAGTCTGATCAGAAAAATATTCCGCAGCTAGTCGTGTTTTCCTTTTTCTCCCGTAAGCCCGCCGCTCCGTCACGCCCCCTCGTGACCGATATGCATTCGCATTTACTACCGGGTGTGGACGATGGCGCTCAGACTCCGGAACAGTCATTTGCGATTCTGGATCATCTGATTTCCCTGGGGTATGAAAAAATCATTACGACGCCGCACATCATGTCAGACTATTATGGCAACACCCAGGAAAGTCTGACGAAAGCGTTGCACGCATTTGAACCCCTGTTACGCGAAGCAGGTTACACCATTCCTTTCACGTGTGCTGCCGAGTACTACCTGGATGAAAATCTGTACAGCCTCGTTAACACGAAACAACCCCTGTTGACTTTTGGCGACCGCTATCTATTGTTCGAAACCAACGTGATCAGCGAACCATATCAACTGAAGGAATTTATTTTTTCCTTAACCACGCAAGGATACAAACCCGTACTGGCTCATCCGGAACGCTATCAATATATGACAGTGGAGAAAGCAGAAGACCTTCGCGACCGCGGTGTGTTGCTGCAGATTAACCTGCTTTCGTTAACCGGATTTTACGGTGTGCCTATGCAGAAACTGGCCGAGAAACTGATTGACCGTAGTTGGGTGGATTTGCTCGGGTCGGATTGCCATACACTGCAACAGGCGCAGTTGCTGAACAAAGTTCAACAGAGCAGAAGCTATCGAAAAGCCCTGGACCTGCCCTTAATCAATTATTTCATATGATGCGGATTGCCATCACCGGCGCATCAGGACTGCTGGGAGGTCATCTCATCGATACCTTTTTACAAAAGGGATACAGCGTGATTGCTGTTGTCCGCAATCCAAAGCCGACGTTGACCAAGCCCGGCGTGGAAGTCCGGGTTGCGGATGTTCAAGACCCCCTCTCTTTAATTGAAGCCTTTGACGGCGCGGATGCAGTCGTGCATGCAGCCGGGTTTGTTTCGTTCAATCCGCGTCACCGCAACAAAATTTTTGAAGTCAATGTAGCGGGTACGGCGCATGCAGTGAATGCCTGTTTGCAGCTCGGAATAAAAAAATTAATTCACATCAGCTCAGTGGCTGCTTTGGGCAGAAAGCCAGGAACGGTGTTGAACGAGGATAGCAAATGGATCGATGTGCCCGCGTCTCCCTACGCCGTCTCCAAACACCGGGCTGAACTGGAAGTCTATCGGGGCGCTGAAGAGGGATTGCAGGTGTCTGTTGTTAATCCATCTGTGATCATCTCAGGTACCACCGATCGAAGCAGCGGGGCGTTGTTGAATTACGTATGGCATGAACGACCGTTTTATACCGACGGGATACTCAATTATGTAGATGCACGTGATGTCGCTGAGGTGGTAAGCTTGTTGACTGCTGCTCCTCGTGCAGGCCAACGTTTCATTCTTAATGGCGGGGCTGTGGGGTATCGTGAATTCTTCACACAGGTTGCTCAACGCATGAATAAGAAAGTGCCAGGTTGGCGCTTGCCGGCATCATTGGCCTGGTGGGCCGGCGCTGCCGAAGAGTTTCGAAGTATAATCCTCAATCGTGAACCGATGGTAACGCGCCAGTCTGCGGCGATGACCAACCAGGCATTTCAGTACGATACCCGTCGTGTGGTTGAAGACCTGGGCTTTACCTTCCGCCCCCTGACCGACACCCTCGATTGGGCATGTGAAGCCTACCGGCGAAATGTTACGGGGAACAAATAGGAATTACAACTTGCTCGCCATCAAAGTTTGATGGACTTTTGACTCGAAAAGCCGCTCAATTCACAACGGAGGGCTCTTTTTAATATTCGTGACCAGTTTTGTATTTTGGTCCAACCCTTTACGAATGGCGCAGGAATTCAGAAAACGGGAAGAGGAAGAGGAGTTGATCAGAAGTTTCGAGGAAATTCTCAAAAAGAAGTCGAGCGTCTTTTTTGATCTGGAAGCTTACGAGACCATCATTTACTATTATCTCGACCGCGCCAAGCACAAAAAAGCACTAACGGCCGTCTCCATGGCGATGGCGCAATATCCGTTCTCCACCGAACTGATCGCCGTCAAAGCGCAAATTCTTTCCAACCTGCAGCAGTACGACGAGGCGCTTGAACTGCTGGAGCAAGCCCTCAACCTGCACCCGACGGATATCGACATGTTACTATCGATGGGGTCCATTTATTCATTGCAAGGGAAGCACGAAAAAGCGGTGGAGATTTACGAGCAGGCCCTCACTTTCTCTGAAGAAGACAAAGATGAAATTTACTACAGCCTGGGATTGGCCTATCAAAGTCAGGAGGACTACGAAAAAGCCATTGCCTGCTATAAAAAATCCGTAGAAGAAAATCTGAACCACGAAGGTTCACTGTACGAACTTGCGTACTGCCTGGATATTGTGGGGCAATTGGAGAACAGCCTCTCGTACTATCGCAAGTTCATAGACGAAGATCCGTTTTCGGCTGCCGCCTGGTATAACCTGGGCATCGTCTGCAATAAACTGGAATCATACGAGGAAGCCATAGAAGCTTATGAGTATGCGTTAGCGCTCGACGAGAATTTTGCATCAGCGTGGTTCAATATGGGCAACGCCTTCATGAACCAGTTGAAATATACCAAAGCCCTGGAGGCATTTCAAAAAACCATTGACATTGAGGGACCGAGTCCGGAGGTATACTGCTGCATGGGTGCTGCCTACGAAGGGTTGGAGCAATACGACATGGGCTTGAAATATTTCCAGAAGTCAACCAAGCTTGATTCAATGTACGATGAAGCCTGGTTCGGAGCCGGAAGTTGCCTTGAAAAACAAGAGAAGTGGTATCAGGCCCTGCACTTTTTTAACAAAGCCGTCAAGCTTGATGCTCAGAATGCGGATTACTGGAAAGCTGCAGCACATGCGGAGTTCAAGATCGGTAATACCATCTCCAGTATCAGCGCATACGAAGAAGCCAGTCAACTGGGACCTGAAGACAAAGAAATCTGGTTGAACTGGTCGTTTATCTACTACGATCGCGGAGAATATGACAAAGCCGTAGAGGTGATGCTTCAGGGTATGGAGGAAATTCCGGATGAGCCTGAATTTTTTTATCGCATTGCCGTGTACCTGATTGAAGGAGGCAAATTCAAGGAAGCATTTAATTATCTGGAAAATGCCTTACTTTTGAACTTTGAAGGACATACCGTCCTGTTTGATTTTTTTCAGAAGCAAGAAACGCAAAAGGCGTTATATAAGATCATCGACCAATTCAGAAAAGATAATCCCTCATGAACTTTACGTTGAAGAATCTTCCTGAGCGAACCATTAAGCCCAGGCAAATAGGATTTACCATGGCCATGGATAAGGGCCTCAGTGTACGACAGGCGGAGGATTTTGTAAGCATGTGCGCAGAACATGTGGATATCGTGAAATTGGGCTGGGCGACTTCCTATGTCACCCCCACGCTGAAAGAGAAAATCAAGGTGTATAAGGATGCCGGAATCCCTTGCTACCTGGGCGGAACCCTGTTTGAGGCGTTCATCATCAGGGATCAGTTTGATGACTACCGGAAACTATTAGACAAGTACAATTTACAATTCGCTGAAGTGTCAGATGGATCTATTGACCTGGACCATGACAAGAAGTGCGATTATATCAAGCGCCTTTCTCAACAGGTAACGGTACTCTCGGAAGTTGGATCGAAAGACGCTGACAAAATTATCCCTCCGTATCAATGGATCGAGTTGATGCAAAAGGAACTCGATGCCGGTGCCTGGAAAGTAATTGGTGAAGCCCGCGAAGGTGGTAATGTGGGCCTTTTCCGCTCTACCGGTGAAGTGAGGTCTGGACTTGTTCAGGAGATTTTGACCAAGATCCCATTTGAAAAAATTATCTGGGAAGCACCGCAGAAAGCCCAACAAGTTTGGTTTATCAAATTACTGGGCGCCAACGTCAACCTGGGCAATATTGCGCCAGAAGAAGTAATTCCGCTTGAAACCATCCGCTTGGGACTGCGGGGAGACACCTTTCTGCACTTCCTCGGCCTGGAGCGGAAGAAAGACAAGAGCACCCCACCCTTTCAGGTGGATTAATCAATCGGGTTAAAACCATCTCGCTGTGCGTAGAACAAAAGACTATTTGTTGTTGTACCTGAAAGGAATAAGCATGGGTGGCGCCGATGTGATCCCGGGGGTTTCTGGTGGCACGGTCGCCTTCATTACCGGGATTTACGAGGAGCTCATCAATTCTATCAAATCCATCGACCTCGATGCCGCCAAATTGCTGCTTCGCTTTGAAATTGCCAATTTCTGGAAACGCATCAATGGCAGCTTCCTGATTTGCGTGCTGGCCGGGATTGTAACAAGCCTGTTATCGCTTTCGCGGTTGATGACCTATCTGCTGGATACTTACCCCATACCGGTGTGGTCGTTTTTCTTTGGTCTGATACTTATTTCGTCACCGCTCATTCTACGCGACATTAAGAAGTGGAATGTAGCCACCGTACTTTCATTTTTGGTTGGCATTGTGGCGGCTTATATGATCACCGTGCTCTCTCCAACTGAAACCCCCACCAACCTGTTTTTCATTTTCGGATGTGGCGCCCTGGCCATTTGCGCAATGATCCTTCCCGGAATTTCTGGTGCATTTGTGTTGTTGCTCATTGGCAAGTATGAATATATGATCACGGCCCTGATCAATTTTGATCTGCCGGTCATCGCCGTTTTTGTCATCGGTTGCTTTATCGGTCTGGTTAGTTTCTCTCATGCTCTCAGTTGGGTGTTGGCGCACTATCGTTTTCCCACGCTGGCCCTGCTCGCCGGATTTATGATCGGATCACTCAATAAAGTTTGGCCCTGGAAAGAAGTTATTCGTTGGAGGCTTAACCATGAAAACATCCAGGTACCTGCATTTGATCAGAGTATCTGGCCTGGCCAGTACGCCCTGAAGACCGGAGACCCACAATTATTTTACGCTATATTATTTGCTGCCTTAGGCATTTTTCTCGTAGTCGCCATTGAAAAGACTGCTGAGTACTTAAAGACTAAAAATTAATCCACCCCATGGAAAAGAAATTTGGACTTATCGGTCTGACTGTCAGTCATTCGTTTTCAAAAAACTATTTTGACGAAAAATTCTTTCAGAACGGCTTGCGCGATTACCACTATGACCTGTACCCGCTGAATTCTATCGATGATCTCCAGAAACTACTGAGCGATAATCCTGACCTCGTTGGGCTCAATGTGACCATTCCGTACAAGGAGCAGGTGATCAAGTACCTCAGTGAGATAGACTCCTTCGCCAAAACCATTGGTGCGGTAAACGTGATCAAAATAAAGGACGGCAAGCTGAAAGGTTACAATACAGACAGCGACGCATTCCTGGAGTCGATTGCCAAATGGTTTCCCAATCAACAAGGATCAAATGCCCTGGTGTTAGGTTCTGGTGGTTCCTCCAAGGCCGTTCAGGTAGCGTTGAAGAAACTCAACATTCCTTTCAAGGTCGTTTCCCGCGATGAGAAGTCAGGTGACCTGTCGTATGAAACCCTGGAGACGAAACCGACGGTGCTGAAGCAGGCAAATCTGGTGATTAACACCACGCCACTGGGTATGAGCCCGAATACCAACAATATGCCGGCCATACCATATGACCAGCTGGGCCCTGATCATTTTGTCTACGATCTGATTTACAATCCGGCGAGAACAAAATTCCTGCAAAAGGCAGAAATGTGCGGTGCCACCATTAAGAATGGTCTGGAGATGCTGCATTTCCAAGCGGAGAAAGCATGGTCCATCTGGAATAACGGATAACCTGACCAGCCGCTTTGTGGTGGGTTATCCATAAATTTGCTGCTTAACCCAGGCAGCTTGGACTTCCAACTTACCAGCGAATACGTTCCGACCGGTGACCAACCGGTTGCCATTGAAAAATTAGTAAAGGGCCTCTCTGAAGGAGAAAGTCACCAAACCCTGTTGGGGGTTACTGGCTCGGGGAAGACATTCACCATGGCCAATGTGATTGCTCAAACGAATCGGCCCACCCTGATTCTCAGCCACAATAAAACGCTGGCCGCGCAGTTGTTTGGCGAATTCAAGCAGTTCTTTCCAAAGAACGCCGTTGAGTTCTTTATCTCCTACTACGACTACTATCAGCCCGAGGCCTACATTCCCTCCTCCAACCTGTACATTGAAAAGGATCTTTCGATCAATGAGGAAATTGAAAAACTCCGCCTGAGTGCAACATCCTCGCTACTGACCGGAAGGCGCGATGTGGTTGTGGTGGCTTCGGTGTCCTGCATCTATGGCATTGGTAATCCGGAAGAGTTTGGCAAGAATAGAATTCAGCTTCGAACCGGAGAGGTCATTGCGCGCAACCGGCTGTTATTCTCCCTGGTTGATATTCTGTACAGCCGGACAGAAGCAGAGTTCCGTCGAGGGACCTTTCGGGTAAAGGGAGATACCGTCGATATCTTTCTGGCCTATGCCGACTACGCCGTACGCATTTATTTTTTCGGTGACGAGATCGAGTCGATCCAGCGCATTGATCCCGCATCAGGAAAGAAAATTTCCGATGAAAAGGGCGTAACAATTTTTCCGGCCAACCTTTTTGTTACGGGCAAAGATGCTTTGCAACAAGCCATCCGAGAAATCCAGGACGACATGATGTTGCAGGTGCAGATGTTCGAAATGGAAAAACGACACCTGGAAGCGAAACGCCTGAAGGAGCGAACTGAATTTGATCTGGAGATGATGCGTGAATTGGGATACTGCAGCGGTATCGAAAACTATTCGCGGTACTTTGATCGGCGCAAAGCCGGCGACAGGCCCTTCTGCCTCATTGACTATTTCCCGGACGACTATCTCCTCATCATTGATGAAAGCCACGTAACGATACCTCAGGTACGGGCCATGTGGGGGGGTGATCGTTCTCGCAAGGCCAACCTTGTTGATTTCGGATTCCGGCTCCCATCGGCCCTCGACAATCGCCCTTTGACATTCAATGAATTCGAGACACTGGTAGGCCAGGCTGTTTATGTAAGCGCTACACCCAGTGAATATGAACTCCGGAAATCGGAAGGAGTCGTGGTAGAGCAGATTATCCGGCCTACCGGCTTGCTGGATCCGGAAATCGACGTAAGGCCCAGCAAGAATCAAATCGACGACCTGCTGGAGGAAATCGACGAACGGGTAAAGAAAAAGGAGCGTGTGCTCGTTACTACGCTAACCAAACGGATGGCGGAAGAACTCACCAAATTTCTTGAACGGGCGTCCGTAAAATGCCGTTACATACACTCAGAGGTGGCTACCCTGGACCGAGTTGAAATTTTAAGGGAACTCCGGCTGGGGGTATTTGATGTACTGGTTGGGGTAAACCTGCTGCGGGAAGGCTTGGACCTTCCGGAAGTTTCACTGGTGGCCATCCTTGACGCAGACAAAGAGGGCTTCCTGCGCAATGAGCGATCGCTGGTGCAAACCATCGGCCGGGCTGCGCGCAATGTGAATGGACGCGTCATTATGTACGCTGACCACACCACGGAGTCCATGCAGACCGCCATTGATGAAACCAATCGGCGGAGGAGCATACAGATGGAATATAATAAGGTACATGGTATTACACCACAAACCATCATCAGGAATAAAGATTCGATTTTGGGACAAACCAAAGTGGCTGACGCCAGGAAATCCGGGAATAAGTTTTACGTGGAGAATGAAGCCACGACCCTGGCGGCAGATCCTGTCATGGCTTATCTGTCGAAAGAAGAGTTGACCAAGATTATGGAGAAGACACGAAAGGAAATGGAACGTGCAGCCAAAGACCTCGAGTTTATGGAGGCAGCCCGACTGCGCGACGAATTCCTTGCCTTGCAGAAACTTATCGAAGAGAAATCACCCAACAATTAACCTATCCATTTTTTTATGAAGCACTACCTCGTTGCATTTTTTATGCTGGTCTCGGTATCAGCTATGGCGCAGAGTACCCATGATTTTATGGTTACTGGCGGATTGGATGCTATTAAAACAGACAACGTCAAATTGTTTGATAAGGCCCAATTGGGTTTTGATGTCAGTTACTTTATTGATCGCCGTTTTGCGGTTGGCGCGGGTGCCGAGCTTTGGACCACCCGTCAGAAAAACTCATTCGTCATGGGTGCCCGGTGGTATGCCAACGATAACATTTTTGTCCGCTTTCGCGGATTGATTGGTGCCAACGATGCCGCACTGGGGGCAGGTTACTCCAAAGCCGTCAAAGACAACTGGCGACTGGAGGCGATGGGCGACTACTACTTCAATGGCTCTGCCTTCGGTATTCGTGCAGGGGTCGCCTACATCATTCGAAGGAAATAACCGGGATTCAAGACCATAAAAAAGGGGCTGTCCAATGGGAGCCCCTTTTTTTTATTCAGACTTAAGATCAGGCGAATCGACGGGCAACTTCTTTCCAATTCACCACATTCCACCACGCAGCGCAATAATCCGGCCGGCGGTTTTGGTAGTTCAGGTAGTAAGCATGTTCCCATACATCAAGACCCAAAATGGGTGTGCCCTTCACTTCAGCAACGTCCATGAGGGGGTTGTCCTGATTGGGCGTGGAGGTAATAACCAATTTACCGGAACCATCTTTCACCAACCAGGCCCAACCTGAGCCGAAGCGCGTGGTGGCAGCGGTATTGAATTTTGTCTTAAACTCATCGAAGGTGCCAAAAGCAGCGTTGATGGCATCAGCCAGTTCACCAGTCGGCGCTCCGCCAGCATTGGGGGCCATTACCGACCAAAACAGAGAGTGGTTATAGTGACCGCCTCCATTGTTGCGCACGGCAGCCGGGTGCTTTGAAATATTCTTACAAATTTCCTCGATGGAGAGGTTCTCCTCGGGTTTACCCGCCAACGCAGCGTTCAGGTTTGTAACGTAAGCGTTGTGGTGTTTGCCATGGTGAATTTCCATGGTGCGCGCATCGATATGCGGTTCGAGGGCGTTGGTGGCGTAAGGAAGTGCTGGAAGTGTAAAGGCCATAGTTGCTGATTTTTGTTAGTCAAATATACTATCCCCGTAGGGGGTGAGAAAGGTTTTACTGAAATAGATTCCGGTCATGGTTTTCTGGCTAATTCACCCAACGTTCGAATACCGTGTTCAACGCGGTCCGACCAAGGGAGTCCGAAACTCATCCGGAAACAGTTGCCAAACCGTCCTTGTGAAGAGAATATCTGCCCCGGAGCGATACCAATCCCTGCTTTCAGTGCACGTTTGTGCAGTTTATAAGTATCCATCTTCTTATCCAGTTCAAGCCAAAGTGCAAAACCACCTTGTGGACGTGTAACACGCGTACCTTCGGGAAAGTTCTCGTGAATGGCCTGGATGTATCTCAAACACTGGGTGTGTAAGGCGCGGCGCAGGTGCCTCAGGTGTAGTTCGTACCTGCCGTTTTCCAGAAACTCAGCAATAGCAGCCTGGGCCAGGGTATTCGTGGCCACCGTATTCATGCGCTTCAACCGGATCACATCTTCCGTAAACCGGCCAGGCACCGCCCAGCCGATCCGATAGCCCGGCGCCAGGGACTTAGAAAAAGAGCCACACTGAATTACGATACCTTTCTTGTCAAACGATTTGCAGGTACGTGGCCGGCTCTTGCCAAAATACAACTCACCATAAATATCATCTTCAATCAAAGGCACACTGTGTCGGGTGAGCAACTCCACAAGTCTCTTCTTTTTTTCGTCCGAGAGACAACTTCCCATGGGGTTATTAAAATTGCACACAAACAAGCAGGCCCTGATATTAAATTTTCTGATAGAACCTTCAAGCACATCCAAATCAATACCCGAGGTTGGATCCGTGGGGATCTCCACTACTTTCAAACCCAGGCTTTCCATCACCTGAAAAATTCCAAAGTAGGTCGGACTCTCAATGGCCACGGCATCGCCGGGCTTCGTAATGGCTTTCAAGGTTAATGACAGCGCCTCCATACAGCCAGCCGTCACTACGATGTCGTCTTCGCTGAGGGTACCGCCCCAGTTAAAGGAGAGCCGAGCGATCTGCTTGCGCAGTTGCACATTGCCCTGAATATGTTCATAGTTCAGGCAATTGTCTTTTGCCGAACGCAATGCCTGAACAACGGCTTTGTTCAATTTTGCGGCAGGCAGTAGTTCTGCAGCCGGAGCTCCCAATGAAAAATTAATCAGCTTATCCGAACGCAGGTCATTGTAC
>DNZD01000308.1 GCA_003504855.1 Cytophagales bacterium | reverse complement strand
GGCGCATTGTTTACGAACATCACCCATGATCACCTCGACTATCACAGGACGTTTGAAAGCTACATCCGCGCCAAGAAAATTTTCTTTGATAACCTCACTTCCGATGCATTTGCCCTGGTGAATGTAGACGACAAGCGGGGGATGGTTATGCTGCAAAATACCAAGGCATCTAAAAAATTATACAGCCTTCAGAAGGTGGCTGATTTCAAAGCGAAAATTTTGACCAACTCTATCCAGGGGCTGGAACTGGAAATTGACAACCGTCCGGTATGGTTCAAGCTGATCGGTGATTTTAATGCGTACAACTTGTTGGCGGTGTACGGCGCAGCTGTACTGCTGGGTGAGAATAGTGAAGACGTTCTCTTGAAGCTTTCAGCCATGACCGGCGCGGTGGGACGCTTCGAACTTGTACTGCCTGGATCAAAGTTCACTGCCATCGTGGATTATGCCCATACGCCCGATGCACTGAAAAATGTATTGGAGACCATTTCGAATTTCCGCTCCGGAAAAGAGAAGGTGATCTCCATCGTAGGCTGTGGAGGCAATCGCGATAAATCCAAACGACCCCTGATGGCAGCTATTGCCTGCAAATATTCAGACAAGGTCATTTTCACTTCCGACAATCCACGGGATGAAGATCCGCTGGAGATCATTCGTGAAATGCAAAAGGGTGTTGGACCGACAGATGCCCGAAAGACACTGGTGATGCTGGATCGTGAGGAAGCCATCAAGACAGCTTGCATGATGGCCAAAGAGAAGGATATCATACTCGTGGCAGGCAAAGGACATGAAACCTACCAGGAAGTAAAAGGCGTGAAGCGCCCATTTGATGACCGTGAGGTAGTTACAAGAATGCTCAAAATGTTTGCGAACTAATGCTGTACTATTTGTTCACATACCTGGATAAGAAATTTGACCTGATTGGCGCCGGTGTGTTTCAGTACATCTCCTTCCGGGCAGGCATGGCAGCCGTGTTGTCGTTGCTGATCACCATCCTGTTCGGAAAACGATTGATTGACTTCCTGCGTCGCAAACAAGTAGGTGAAGATATCCGTGACCTGGGCCTGGAAGGTCAGATGCAAAAGAAAGGCACGCCGACCATGGGTGGAATTATCATCATTGCAGCTATCCTGGTTCCTACGTTGCTATTGGCCAAACTCGACAACGTGTATATCATTTTGTTGATCATCGCTACGGTAGGCCTTGGTCTGATTGGCTTCCTTGACGATTACATCAAGGTATTCCGCAAGAACAAAGAGGGACTGGCCGGCCGGTTTAAGATTGTGGGTCAGGTTGTGATCGGACTGATTGTAGGTCTTACCTTATACTTCAACGATCACGTAGTCATCCGCGAACAACCGTCGGTCGCTGTGACTGAAATTCAGGCAAGTGATCTGAATAGTCTCGCGGAAACTGGTGTTAAGTCAACGAAGACGACGGTTCCTTTTCTGAAGAACAATGAATTTGATTACGCCAGCCTGATTTCGTGGTTGGATGCCGATTACACCTGGATTATCTACACCCTGATTGTTGTCTTGATTGTCACAGCGGTATCCAACGGAGCCAATATGACCGATGGTATCGATGGCCTGGCTGCAGGTACTTCTGCAATCATCGGATTGACACTGGCGATTTTCGCTTACCTCTCCGGTCGCGTTGACTTTAGTAATTACCTCAACATCATGTATATCCCCAACCTGGGTGAGTTGGTGATTTTCTGTACGGCATTTGTCGGTGCCTGTTTAGGATTCCTTTGGTACAATTCATATCCCGCCCAGGTCTTTATGGGCGATACAGGTAGCTTGTCGATGGGGGGAATCATTGCCGTGGTGGCCCTGGCGGTGCGCAAGGAGCTGATGATTCCGGTGTTGTGCGGTATCTTCTTTGTGGAATCATTGTCGGTGATTCTGCAAGTGTCCTATTTCCGCTATACCCGCAGGAAGTATGGTGAAGGACGACGCATCTTCCTGATGTCACCACTGCACCACCACTTTCAAAAGAAAAACATTCACGAATCAAAAATTGTAACACGGTTTTGGATTGTCGGAATTCTGCTGGCCATTGTGAGCCTGGCTACACTGAAACTCCGATGAAACGAAACAAATAAAAACCACTGAATACAACATCCATGAGCGAACGCATTGTCATATTGGGAGGAGGAGAAAGCGGAACCGGTGCAGCCATGTTGGCGAAAGTCAAGGGCTTCGACGTTTTTGTGTCCGACTCTGGCATGCTGAAACCCCACTACAAGAAGGACCTGGAGCAGCATGGTATCGCGTTTGAAGAGGGACAACATAGCGAAGAAAAAATCCTGACCGCCAACCTGGTCATCAAGAGCCCGGGCATTCCCGATAAGGCTGACATCGTTAAGAAGATCAAGTCAAAGAAGATTCAGATCATTGATGAAATTGAATTTGCCTTCCGGTATGTCAAGGGAAAGGTGATCGCCATTACCGGAACGAATGGGAAGACTACCACCACGTTGCTTACCCACCACCTGCTCGCTTCTGCCGACAAGAATGTAGCCCTTGCAGGAAATGTGGGAGAGAGCCTCGCCCGTAAGGTAGCTACCGGTGATCACGACTGGTATGTGGTTGAAATCAGCAGCTTCCAGCTGGATGGTACACAAACCTTTCATCCACACATTGGTATCCTGCTCAATATCACGCCCGATCACCTTGACCGGTACGAGAACAAGATGGCTAATTATGTCAACAGCAAATTCAAGCTCGTTAAAAACATGGGCTCGAAGGACTACTTCATTTATTACGCTGACGATAAGATCGCAGGCCCTGAAGCCAAACAACGTTCAACCGAGGCTTATCGGGTTGAGATCTCCATCGACCCCGAAGCCATTGCATCGGCTCATTTCGATGGCAAGAAGATGGCGTTCCAATTTGGAAAGAAGAAATTCAAAATCGCCCAGTCCGACACCACGCTCAAAGGTGTGCATAACCTGGTGAATACCATGGCGGCGGTTTCTGCTGCCTACCTGGCCAAAGTACCTGACACCAAAATCAGGGAAGGGCTGAAAACATTTAAGAATGCTCCTCACCGGCTCGAAACAGTTGGTGTGATCAATGGAGTTGAGTTTGTCAATGACTCCAAGGCCACCAACGTTGATTCGGTGGTCTATGCCCTCGGAAGCTTCGATAAGCCATTGATCTGGATTGCCGGTGGTGTCGACAAGGGAAATGACTATGGTCTTATTCGCGCCGAAGTGGAAAAGAAGGTGAAGACCCTCATCTGCCTCGGTACGGATAGCGATAAACTGAAAAAGTATTTCAACAAAGTGGTTCCGCAAATTCTGGAAACACAGCGGATATCGGAGGTGGTTTCGTTCGCACTCGCCGTGGCCAACAAAGGCGATGTGGTGTTGCTCTCGCCGGCCTGCGCAAGTTTTGACTTATTCAAGAACTACGAAGACCGGGGTAATCAGTTTCGGGAAGAGGTAATCAGGGTTAAAGCAGCTATGGAAGCTGCTCATAATTCTAAGAAGTAATGAAAAAGTTTAAAGAATGGTCTGATAAGAATCTGCAGGGTGACCCGGTCATCTGGGCAGTTGTTTTTGCGCTGTCGATTGTGAGCATCCTGGTGGTTTATAGCTCCATCGGCACGTTGGCCTATAAGCGCACGGTTAGCCCGGAGATGATTCTGATCAAGCATACGTTCATGGTTTTCCTGGGTCTTGCTGCCATGTGGCTCGCACACAAGGTCGACTATCGGTACTATTCCCGAATATCCCGGTTGGCGTTGTGGGTGAGCGTGCCGCTGTTGATCTATACGTTTACCAATGGTACCACCATCAACGATGCAGCTCGCTGGATATCTATTCCCATCATTGGTTCGTTCCAGCCTTCCGACTTTGCCAGCCTCGCCCTGATCATCAACCTGGCCAGCATGTTGTCGAAGAAGCAGCAGAATATTGATGATATCCGCGAATCGCTCATACCGATCCTGATCTGGTCGGGTGTGATCTGTGGACTGATTGCCTTAACCAACCTGTCCACGGCCGTACTGCTTTTCGCCACCTGTATGCTGATTATGTTCATTGGCCGTGTGCCTGTGAAATACCTGGCGATGCTCGTTCTCGTCGGGCTTCTCGCCGGTGCTGTGGCACTTAAGTTTGGTGTGCGTGGCGAAACCGCCAAGAACCGGATCTTGAGTTTTGTGAATGGTTCTGAGCTTCCATTCCAGGCCAAGCATGCGCGGATCGCCGTGGCGACAGGCGGAATTTTCGGCAAAGGACCAGGCAACAGTGATCAGCGCAATATCCTGCCGCACCCTTATTCTGATTTTGTTTATGCAATCGTGATTGAAGAGTATGGCATTATCGGCGGCGTGGTGGTACTGATACTTTATATCATCCTCCTGCATCGGGGGATGAAAGCCGCTTACAATTCCGAGCGCGCTTTTGGTGGATTGCTATCTGCAGGTCTGAGTTTTGATTTGGTCTGTCAGGCCATGGTGAATATGGGAGTCGTGGTTGGATTGGGTCCGATCACCGGACAACCATTGCCCCTCGTGTCTATGGGGGGAACTGCCATGGTATTCGCCGGACTATCCGTAGGTATCATTTTGAGCGTGAGCCGTGGTGAACTCGAAGAGAACTGGGGACAGCAATCAGAAGATGAAGACAAGGAAAAAGGAACCAAGAACGTAGAAGCGAAGGCAGCCTGATATGAT
>DNZD01000071.1 GCA_003504855.1 Cytophagales bacterium | reverse complement strand
GAACGATATTGATTTGATGCAAAATAGCCTCCCCACACAATGAAAATTCCCGGAAACTGCTCACGAATCTTTCGGGTGAATGGAATGGCTTGTTCGAGTTGTGGTCCCGGCATCACGGTGCATCCAAAGGTGTCATAGCCTGACCTGATATACGATTCAATTTTCTCCCACGGATTTCGTTCCAGGTTGCCGTCAACCAGTACCACTTCATGTTTTCCCTGGATGCACGCAGCTACCTGAAGAATAGAATTGGGAATGCGATGTTTGGCGCGTGCGCTTCGTGGATTGAAAAGAATAACTTTACGCATCAGCTCACAAGTTAGCAAAAGGCCCTCGCAAACGAATATAAATGTCACTACGAACCTGGTTGAAGAGGTGGTTAACGGGTCTTGGTTATCCGCAGGAATATTTGTGCCTGGCCGAAACGTCTCCATCCAACTTGCGCCTATGGGTAGAATCGGGAGGGGAGGCACGCGATGTCACGGATGAGCATCTTTTTGTTGGCTATAAACCGCTACTCATAGGTTTGTTGAGTGTTCCCGTAGAAACGGGGAGGATCCTTGTGTTTCATCTCCGGAGTGAAGATGGAAAAAGCGTGGCCAAGTTGACAGCGAAGACGGTATTCCATCAGGTGCTGGACAATCGGTCTGTTGTCTTTTGTGAGGGTATTCGGGGTTCGCATACTTTTATCCACCCGATTTACCAGTGGATCAACCGCCAAAGACAATGGCTAACCCGTAGAAAACCTGGTAATGTTGGCCTGCCGGGAAACCTCTACGATCAGGTAAGGATTGCGTACGCTATGCCCCGTATTATTTCAGTGGTGATCCTGTCGGATGGACAACGTGTGAATGTTTTTCCTACCGATCTCCATGGGCCGGTAGGTTTACATCATTATGTGAGTTCCCTGCGTATCCATGGGAAGGCAACTGAACAGGTTGAGCGCCTGCGTAAACTGGTTGTTGCCGATTTGACCGCTCATGCGTACCAGGAAGTCTATAGGTGGGGTGTCAACCATCAACGGGACCTCCAACAACCCGATCAATATCAATGGGCGAGCCATGCTTCAAAAAACCTGGGCATACCATTGCCTGCGGGCACGATCGGGTATCGCGAATTGGAGTTAGAAGGGTCTTTGGACTGGGGTATACATCGAATTCATTTCTATAGGGTGCTGTTTCACCTACAGGCGAATGGACAGCCCGTCACACATATTCATCAATATTATGCTCAATGGAGAAGTGACCACGGCCTTGTCACCGGTCTCTTACTTCGCTAACAGCGCCAGCAAACGATACCAGGCTTTGGGATGCAGGACTTGATACGACAAACACTGTTTGAAGTAGTTTCTTGCCGCTGACCATTCCTTCATCTGCATCGCCTGCATCCCAAAAGAATAGCTGGTGATCGTCATGGCCTGCTTGTAATCCGACCTGGAGATCAGTTGTTGTTCCAAAAGTTTATTCAACGTTTGATGATGTTCTTTCAGCAGCTGCAGGGACAGCGTATTACTGCCGGTGGAATTGCCCGGGTGTTTGCGCACCCTGACCAAAGGTTCAAACACGATGAACGTGTCGAAGAATCGGCTAAGGAAAAATACACGATCATGATCCCCTGAGTGCAAAGATTCGTCCATGGGTCCTATCTGTTGCAAACAACTCCGGCGAATCACCAGGGTCGTGTGACAGATAATCAGTTCATTGCGCAACATACTTTCAAACACACTTCCGGAATAACTTCCTTGCTTTTGATACAGCGATGGGCGCAGCACACCTGAGTCATCGAAGGTCGCAATATCAGTGAATGAGAATCCGATTTGAGGAGAAGCCTCCATGGCCTCAATCTGACGTTCAAGCTTGGTTGGTTCCCAGAGGTCGTCGGAATCGACATAAGCCACATAACGTCCCTGGCAATATTGTTCGGCGAAGTTGCGCAGCACACTCAGATGCCCGCCTGTGCGGGGATGAAAGACATATTGGATGCGCTTGTCGGCAAAGGAAGCTACGATGGAGGCGGTATCATCATCGGATCCGTCATCTATGATGATATATTCAAAATCCTGATAACGCTGGGCCAATACGGAGGCGATGGTCTCCTTCAGCAGGGCACCGCGATTATACGTGCAGGTGACGATACTAACGTTTGGCATAACTGAAATCTGCCCAACGGTGATACAGAAAGGCCACCACCATTTGCGCCACGGTGCCTGCGATCAAGGCCCCGGTAATCTGATACGTGGGTATAAGCAGCATGCACAAGATCAGGTTGACTGCGCTGGCGATGAATCCCAAAAGAGCTGCATGACCCTGTCGGTAGGTTTTCCCCATTTCGTAGTTGCGCAGCAGGTAGACGTAGAACATGAATACATAAATATAACCAAGGGCATATTGAATCAAAGTGATTTCAAGTTGGTACACAAACCTGATCATCAATGCTACCGCGAGCATGCTGATAAAAGACAATGGAATGCCAGCCAAAATAAAAGTTCGCTCCAGTAAGCGCAAGGAAGCCGGGCGAAGCCGGAATATATTTTTGGCAAATGGACTAAGCAACAGGCTGGCCAGGAATTGACAGAAGATGAGAAAATTGAAATAGACCTGATAAGAGGCTGTAGCGGAATCCGGCAGAAAGTAGGCTACACAATACAAGTCAGTACGTTGTTGCAGCACGCCACTGATGGCCAGCAGGAAAAATGGGAACGATGTCTTAAAGTAGGCGATGCCCGGCGTTGACCAGTTGATCCACTTCCTGAAATAAATCAATGCCAACACGGCACGCCAGACCATGCTGAGCGCGAAAAGATTGACCAGCGTCTGTACCTGAAGAGGTTTCGATAAAAGAAATAATGGAATGATCATCACCAGTAATGCACTGATCTCAAGCAAAAGTGTCATCGTAAAGTTTCGCTCTACCTGGACAATCGGCTCAAAGCATTGATACACGAACCGTCCGGTAGCCCAGAGCATCAAACTTGTTCTAATTTCCAGGGGTTGTGGCAAAAAACCAATGATGATCAGGAATGCCAACAACAACGCAGCGCGTGATGTTACCGACTGGCTCCAATCACTTTTCATGGTATGTGGGTGCAAACTAAATTGTTGCACCAGATAGGGCAGGGCCCCCCATCCAATAATGGTGAAGCCAAATTCGAGGATCAGCATTAATGGCACGACTTCACCCCATAGTGCTGCGGATTGGGTCCGGATAACAATCAGGGAGACAGTAACCGTAAATAAGGCGGCCAGTAGTCGCGACATTCCACCGAGCAGAATGATCCGAAACCGCTTGATCCAGGTGGTGAACTGACCGCTCATGCTAAGGGCGAAATTCGGTTGAAACGGAAGAGGACTATCAGATAAAGGGCCGTTACTAACCAAACCCTGGGATAGGCGATCCATATGCCCCAGGTGGTCGACGCATCATAAAACAAGGATAAGGGTAAAAATCCTATAGCTACATAGATAGTCACAAGCATGACGCACCAGGTTTTCCCGAACCAATCAGGTTGATTCAGTAACAAGGCCACCGGGACTACTAATAAAATAAAATGATAGGTGGCCGATGCCGGCAACAGTACCATTGCCCCAAGGACGGGCAATGTTAATGCTACTTGGTAGAAATAAAATGAGTTTCTAAAGCGAAAGCACGTTGATATCATCGTGAACCCAATTCCGATGAGCAATACGAGTTTTGCGATCACTCGCCCAGTCGGCCAGGAGAACAAGGGATTTGGATTGAACTCAGCATCCGGCACAAACCAATGACGGAGCAAGCCATCCCAGGATTGAAATGGCAGGCTATAGGCGCCCTGACCGCGCAATTCTCCATCGAGGTGGGGAAGGAATGCTTCTTGAATAAAGTTGTTCATGACTTGGCTGCCAAAGAACAGATACTGAGCAATGATTAATACTACCCCGGTAATAATACTTGACCCGACAGTGATCAGGTATAAGCGACTTTTCATCATTTGACCCGATGCCTGTTCTTTCCAGGCGAGAAGTGCGAAGCCAAAAATGAAAACTACCGGAATGTACTTAATAGATGTCCAGAAGCCCAGCAAGACCCCGGCTGACCAACCCATTCCTTGTTGTTCCAGGTACAAGGAGAACAGTATGCACGCGGCAATTATCCAATAGACCTGACCGAATGCCAGATTATTGCTGAATCCTTGTCCTGCTGCCAACACAAGGATAGCCGCCATGCGCCAAGGAAAATGAAGCATTCGTTGCAATAGCCAGATAGAAAAGCCAACAAGCAGCAGATTAATGATCAATAGGATGCGTTGGGCGGTCAGCGGTGAAGCGGGGGTTAAAGGCACCAGCATCCAGGCAGTAATGGGGGGAAAGGGAGCAAACTTGCCCGGTGTGTTGATGCCATTCGCTTTGATTTGTTCCTGAAACCAATCGTTGTCATACAACTTATCCAATGATTTCCCTTGTACGACCAGTTGGGCAGCCACATAGTAGTTGGCAAAGTCACTGTTGACCACTGTCCATCCGGTGCGAATTCCCTTCTGCACACTGAAGGCAATCAGCACAACTAAACACAGGTATTCGAAGTACTTTCGCACAGTATTATTGATGGCCAGCCGGATCAGGTTGGGCCGGGCTCCAAGATACGTTAGATGTGACTTGTAATGCAGCCAGGCACGCAGACATCATGGCTTTGATACCGATATGTTGCATGCAGTCTGCTTTTCCACCGCATACCGCCATGGGTTTCGAATGTGGATGGGTAAGACATGGTGCGCAGGGTCGGTTTTGGGACACAGAGAATACCCGTCGGTTTTGGTCATACCCAAAATGAGCAGGTTGGGTAGGCCCCCAAACAACTACTGCAGGTGTGCCCATTCGAACGGCCAGGTGCAGCGGACCAGAATCACCGGTAATAAAAAGAAGGCAAGTCGCCAGTTCCTGTTGTAAAGTTTCCAGCGTCCAGGCGCCTGCTACATTTTGTAAACGAAAACCCGGTGTCATGTCAATCACATGTTGTACAAATGCCTTTTCCTGATCTGATCCGGTAAGCAGAAATTCAGCTTGTGGTATTATTTTCTTCAGTTCTCGCAAGAGGGTATCCAGATGCTGGGTGGGAAGCCGCCGTTCTAACAGATAGGGACTTGCATTCAGGTTGATCAGGATGCGGTTGCTTCTGGCAGACCAACGCTGTCGATTTTGTTGTTGGGCGCTGCGCGGAATAAAGGCCAATCCGATACTGAATAAATCAAGTAATGTGAGTTGGTTGGCGGCATGTATTTCCTGATGGGGAAGTTGTACTGATCTGCGCTCTTCGAAGGACACGGAATAGCTATGGCCTGCACGGGCCAATAGGGTACGTAATAAGCCCACGGCGTTGCTGCATCGTTCCAAATCAATAATTAAATCTGGCCTCCAACGGCGTGTTCTATAAAAAATATTAATGAGGTGAAGTATGGTTAAAGGAGGTAGGCTGCTCACATACCAGGCCTGAGTAAACCCCAGCAGTTTACAGATTGAACGATGACTGCTTCGGGTTAATAAGATCAGATTGGATTTGTCGATTCCCAAACGGTCACACTGATTAGCCAGTTGTACTAAACTGCCCATTCCCATGAACTTGATGATGAGAATGCGTTTTGGATTGTCCGGGCGGACGACTCCGTCAGCATCCAGACGACCTGCCCAATGATACAGCCAGCCGAACCAGCGGTCTATTCGTAATAGAATTCCTCCGTCGATCATCAGGGTTTGTATTCAAAGGTGACGATGATATGGTCGGCCCAATGACTGAACGGATAGACTCCACTAATTCTTTCATCGAGCGTATTCAGCCACTTCGTCAGGCGAGGAAACCGGCGAACAAAATCATAGCTTGCAGGCGGCGGCGATACGGCTCCCAGCCCCTCTACCTTGAGTAACGTATAGCTTGGTCCGAATTGTTGCTGAAGTTCGGCCAGGGAGTAGTAGTAAGTCATAAAATACTCCCCTTCCAAGTGTGCTTTGACCCCTCGACTGGTGAGCCGTCGAAATGCGGACCACGAACCACGAAATACCCACAACCATTCCCATGGACACAGATGGGGCATAATTACCCAGGTGATGCGGCTGCCGGGATGGATTAGCCTTGGCAATTGCCTGATCACCAATCCAAGGTCCTGGCAACAATTGAGACCGCCAAAATTCGAGAAGACATGGTCGAACTTGCGATCCGGAAGTTGTTCCAGCGTTTCATACGAGCATGCCTGCGCAGTTAATCGTCCGGCTGCAGAGTGTTCATGTGTTTTTTGTTGCAACTGAAGCACCATGCCAGGTGCAACATCTGTGGCTAATACCTGATGGCCAGTCATCGCCAATCGCAAAGCATCAATACCAGTACCCGCATTTAGCTCAAGAATAATAGAGCCGGGTTTAAGAAATTGATCAAGATGCCGGTAAACGCGCTGGCGCCAACGTGTCAGAATCGGATTGGTACGATCAGCCTCGTCATAGCCGGCGGATTGCTTGCTGAAGGCTCGTCGTACGGCCAGGTGGTCCATAGACACTTCATTCATGTGCCGGTGCGATTTTGTGAAGTCGGTACCCTTGGAGCCAGGACAACGGTGTGTGATAGAGCATCGATGCCAGCTTCCGAAAATCTTTCTTATTCAATAAGGGTTGTTGAGGCAAGGCTTTTAATCGTAATACACCTCGCCGCATGCGGAACCGACTGTGGACATACCGTTGCAACAACTTGTAATAGGCGGGAGGTAATGGGCTTTGGTAAAGCATGGCGAGGTCATCAGAGTCAACCCAGTTCTGTTTGGTTGACAATTCTGCCTTTACACGTTCATGAAATTTTGTGCCGGGCAACGGGTAAGAGACTGAGATGCCGATTTCATCGGGCATTTGATTCAGCACCATTTGTAATGTCGCTTCAATATCTTCCCGGCTTTCTCCCGGATAACCAAACTGAAGGAAGTAGCCAACTTCGATGTGTTGTGATCTCAGTTGACGGGTAGCTTCCCGGATCTGCGCAATAGTCGTGCCTTTGTCCATGGCATCCAATATCTTTTGCGATCCGCTTTCAGCACCGATCCAAACTGTCTTGCATCCGCTGGCTGCCAGCAAACTGATGGTTTCTTCTTCCAGTAATAAATCTGCCCGTGATTGTATCTTATAGGGGGTAATGCAATTGTTAGCCTTCACCACATCTGCAAAATCACGAATCCATCCCGGCTTTAGTCCGAATATGTCATCTGCCATCCAGAAATGGTCTGGTTGAGCCAACTGGTGTAGCCACATCATCTCCTGTACCACGGATTTTGGAGAACGCACATTGTACCTGTTCCCATAGATTGGCTTCGCACACCAGTTACACTTGTAGGGGCATCCGCGTGTGGTGGCAAGATTCAGCGAGAAGTAGCCATGGTGCCTGAGCCAGTGCTCGCGGTAAGGTGCAAAATCAACCAAATCCCAGGCAGGCAGCGGAAGGGTATCAAGGTCTCTCAATACCGGCCGTAACGGATTGACGTGTATTGTACCCCCATGCTGACAGACGGTCCCCGGTAGGTGGTGGATATCCTGTTGGCTTTCCAACCCAGAAAGTAATTCCCGAAGTGTCTCTTCTCCTTCCCCGCGTATCACATAATCGACACCTTCATCCAGGTATTTTTGATAGTGGTCGGTGGCATCTGAACTATTGATAATCACGACAGCACCATGCTGACGCGCCAGCCGGGTCATGGCAAAGGTGGCTTCCCGCATCACGGTAAGACACATCTTCGTGAGGTAGTTAAATCCATCATCGTACACCACGACATACTTTGGCTTTTCGCGGTCAATTACCGGCAGCAATTGTTGTGCATCGTCAGCGAGCGACATGTCGGCAAAAACCACGCGAAAACCAGCCTGACGCAACACGGCCGCTGCGACTAAAGCCCCCAACGGTGGATAGGGTTGATGAAATCGCCATTGCTTGGCGTCCAGTTTGTAGAAGTAGGCGTTAGCCAGCACTACGGTTGTCATGGTTCACAGGCTTATGCCAAGTTGTTGTTCCAGTTGCACAACCGCATTTTGATATTGTCTGATGATCTTTTTTTGGTAGAACTCCGGATGACTTCTGGAAACATAGGTGGTTGACTCGAAGGCTATTGAGAATTCCTGTGCACTCATTCCAGTAGCATAGCGTTGTTTCCAGTATTGTTTGCTTTTGGCCAGAACCCAGCGATCCATCCGCGTGAACCAGGCATCTGGTAAGGTGTGTTCGAGTATCTTTTTGAACAAAAAAACCGGAGGAGCAGTTGTAACAGGTTCGAACCGGGATTGAGGCAGGTAATGGGTAATCCATTGGTTCGCATGCCGGAAACGACTTACCACGTCTGCCCCGAACATGGGTATGAGTGTCCGGGTTTCGACGGCTGTGAAAATATTTTTTTCAGTGATCTCCAGATGCTGATCGTCAATGAAATAATTCGAGCACAGGTATCGATGGGAGTTAAACATGAACAACCGACGGATCAGCGCCAAGGTGGCACGCACCAGCCACAATCGGTTCGGTGCTGTGATGATGAAATAGTCGATATCGCTGTCAGTGTCCATATAGCCTTTAGAAATGGATCCAGACAGCATAATGGCACGCACGAATGGAATGCGGGATATCCATCGGGACATTCGCTCTGCCGTGACCATCGACTGCCGGGCGCGTTCGTTACCGGCGATACGACGGGCGATACGAAAGGAATTTTCTCTTAATGCATAAAAATCCCCCTGCTTAACGATCCATTGGCGATCGCAAAGCCTAAGCAATGATGTCGTCCAGTCAGTTGGCAGAGGAACCGTTGAGAATGCCCTGATTTCAGCCTCCGTAAGAGGATATTGAAAAAGATCAAAATACAGGAGGGCCCGAAGGATGCCTCTTTCTTCCGCTGTAATCAACTCAGTATGTCGGGAAGGCATCATGCGTCAGTTCCGTTTCGTAGAAATAAGGATTGAAACAAGGTAAAGAAAACGATTCCTTTTTGTCGGGCAAACATACTTTCCGTGCAACACATCAGCAGTATCAATATTATAAAAGCGATATGGGCCAGGTTCTTTTTATGCAGCGGTCGGACACCTGGCCACATACACGCAAGTAAGGTTATCAGGCCCGCCAGGCCCAGCTCAATACTGGTTTGCAGGTACTGGTTGTGCGCATTATATCCTAACGCAACCACCGGCGATGCGTGCAAGGCATAGAAACTGCTCAATTGTTGCTGCCCGTCGCCTGTTCCCGCTCCAATCAACCAGGATTGTGAAATTGACTCCCATCCTGCCCGCCATTCAACGATGCGGTACCGGATCGAATTCCACCCGTATTCAGCCCCATTTAAATGGATAGATGTTTGAATAGGCTCCTGAAACACACGAAAGCGGGAAATGGGATTGATCCAGAGAATGATCAGCAAAATGACCATCATTATGCCTGTCACGGACAACTTGCGCCAGACTGGTGCCGGAAGTTGTGTGAGGAGGTAGGCAACAACTATGGGTAAGGCAAGGATAGCCATGCGGGAAGAGAGCAGTCCGATGAAGCAGGTAAACAATAGAATAATCGCGCTGCGTATGGCCCAGGGTTTGTGTTTGATCCACACTTCTTCCAGTAGCAGGACGATGCAAAATATCAGATACATCGAAAAATAGGCAGGATGGATATCGATCCAGTCGCCAACCTGAATGTAGGACAAGTACTCCCACCCGGCGGAGGAATCGGGATTGAGTGCTTTATACGTTGCCTGTGTGGCAGGATCAAAGTTCAGTGCAGGCTGGCCTGGCCCCAAAGTCATTGTAAACACAAACAACGCGAGACTGACGACAACCACCAGCAGACAAGATCCGATAAACCCATGTCGGAACCTGTTTATCCATCGGGTATCGATGGGTTGCCCGGAGGCCGCAATGAAGGGCAGCACAAAAAATGACAGTTTCTTTTCCACCTCCATCAACCCACGTTGCTGGTCATCGGTATACACCAATCCTGCCAGGTGAAGTCCGAAGAAGAGGAGAAACGGCCACACCCAGGTGGCTTCACGGAAACGGCTGATTTTCTCTGTCCAACGACCCTCCGCCAGCCACACCATGACCAGTAAAATGATACTGGCGCTGTTCAGGGAGATGGTCAACGGCAGCGTAATAACGCACAACCACCAGGCACTGGCGTAAACCATATGATAGTTGGGTCGCGTCATTTTCCTGTCGATGTATCAGCAGAAACCTTTGACAATTGAATGGTGTAGACGGGTTCGTCCTGGGTAAATTGATTGATTGCTTGCTCATTAAGGCGTCGGCGTTCAGCGTCAAACCAACCCCACTTCAAAAAATACTGAAAAGCGCTTCGCAAATTATAAAAGGTGTGAAGGGTGCTTTTATAAGAACCCCGCGCATGAATGTGATAGATTTCAGCGTATGGATAAAACAACGTTTTGAATTGACGATGAATGCGACGGGACAGATCAGCATCTTCGGCGTACAGGAAGAAGCGTTCGTCAAACAGACCGATGGATTGAAGTGCCTCGGTGCGGATAAACATAAAGCATCCCGATAAAAAAGGAACATTCATCACCCGATTGTAATTGCTGAATCTCATCTCATAGCGGTTATTCATTTGACGGAACAAGATATCACTGAAGGGCAGGAACCTTCGGGCAGCCAGATTGAGTGGTGAGGGCAATAGCTTGCAAAGCCGCTGCAGGCTGCCATCAGGATACAAAACCTTTGGCATAACCAGCCCCGCGTCGGGGTGCTCTTCCATAAAATAGTATAGCTGTTCGACAATGTTGGGGTCAAAATAAACGTCGGGATTGAGTACCAGGTGATAAGGTGCCTTATGTATGGATTGTCGTAGTGCGATATTGTGTGCACGACCGTATCCAAGATTTTTAGGACTGTGAAAATATTCGATGCCAGGTGCATCAAACCACGAGGAGGCAATGTCTGTGGCGGCGTTGTCAATAATATATAGTGTGCCAGCAAAAGCCGAACCGCGAAAACTACGCACCGCATTTTCAACGATGCTTCGGTCGGTGTTGTAAATAACCATCGATGCGTTAATCTTTTCCATTTAGCTCAGGAATAGTTGTTTTGTCAGCTGCCATCTCATTTCAAGTTTCTCCACCAGATTGTTCCTGCTTTTCTGGCCGGTGGTACTGTAATTGTTATGATGCCTCCGATGGGCTACCAGGACCTCGGGAATAAAAGCAACCTTAAAATATCTTTCTGCGATTAGACCTATCCATTGATCATGAAGACTCACACCTGCCGGAATGGGCAAGGCTCGCTCCAAAATGCTCTTTTTGAAGGCCATGCAGCAGCCCATGTACGAACTGTGTATCAGGTTTTTCCATAAGCCAGGCCCAGAACCATTTTGTGCAAAAAAAGAGGACGCAAGCGGTTCGCCCTGTGCATTGATCAGCCGGCAATCACACACGACCAGGTCGACAGATTCCAGGTGCCTGCGCATCACGTTGATTTTATTGCTGTTCCAAACATCATCCTGGTCTGCCAGAAAAATTACTTCATGATTACAATGGCGGAGAATGTATTCAAAGTTGCGCAAAGGACTGCCAAACTTTCGGGCAGGCAATAGCCGGACACGGGAATCCGTGTAACTGTTTATGATCTTCAGCACTTCATCGGTGGATTGATCATCAGAAATGACCAATTCATCCTGGCCCCCAAGCTGTGGCAAAATGGAGTCCAACTGTTCGCGAAGGAACCGGGCGCCATTGTGGGTTGCCATGCAGACGGAGACGTTCATGCAATCAATTTGGGATGTACTAACCTCCGATACAACCACTCCCCGACAGGAAGAAGAAATGGGTAGGCCAGCTGTAAACTGAGTCCGGTAAAACGAATAGTATTATCGTAGAATAAAAAGAAATACATGGTGTTTAGAATCGCAAGCCCTGCAAAAGAATAGGAATTCTCGGGCAGCAAGTAGGCGTAGAGCAGGGGTACACAGGCCACAAATAGGCCCATCACCACAAGCCCCGTCCATCCCAAATAGCAGTAGCTTCTGGAATAGACCGTAGATACATTAAAAGGCTTTCCGGGTATGGCGTGTTCGTCGGATCTACCTGTAGAAAAGATTCGGTTGATTCTTTTGGAGATGAAATCCGGAAGCATCTCATTATTAATCATGCGGGCCCAAAGACCAGGTGTAGGCTTTGGCACCGGATAGGTATTCAGGTTCTGTTGAAAATTGGCCAGCGGAGATGATAGATATACGTATGACCAAAAGAACTCCGGGGGTACTATGGAGTTCCGGAATCCGGATGTAGCCTCACCGATGTTGAGAAAGAGCGAAGGGTCGTATGATTTACCGTTTTCAAAGGAAACACGCTTGCTACCCATCCAACCAAATCCATAAGCGAGCACCACCATGCCTACAAATAGCCCCGCCCACTGAAGTCGCGAAATTCCGCCGGTATAAAACAGCCATACCTGAAAACTGGCGAATAAATTAAACAAGAGCATCGCGCGGCTGTAGATGAGCAGTGCTGCAGCCAGGTTGATGACGTATAGAATAAGATAGATTCGCTTTCGGGTGCTTAGAAAAAGACCCAATAAATATACCGTATAGAACGAGGCAAATGTCACCGTAAAAACATGAACGGAAGGGAAGCCAAATTGACGATAGTTGTACGGTTGACCGAACAGTATTTTCAAAATGGGAATCCCACCTTCGTATAAAAAGTCAAGTCCCCACAGCAGGTATATAAATAGTGTTACCGAAACTGGTTTAAATAGAAGCGGTTCTTCGGTAACCACGCTCACCGTTAGCTTCCACCGGTAGGCTAACCATCCGTGAGCCAGGAATGTAAGGCCCAGAAAGATCAAGAGCGTAGCCGTTGCGGGCGGATACATATCCGACCACCCCACCAGATAGGCAAGGAGGGCAGTAGTAAATGAAAGGATATAGTTAATGTAAGGGTTCAAAATGATGCAGTTAGGGCGGTGTGCAAAAAACGGAACGATCGGTACCGCCATGATAATTTAATTGCCCTCGCTAAGGTGCGAAGCCGATAGGAAGATGAAGCGTGCTCCAGATTTGCCATCACACGCGCCGCTTGGAGGTAGTGCCCAAACCGGTGCAGGGCATCCTGATAGCCTGTATCCGGCTGGTCTGAATGAACCTGCTGACCGGCAATGTCTACCACAACAAGGTCAGTGCTGATCTTTGAAAACCGACTGAGAAAATGGATATCAGAGAAATCAAGCGGCAGGCGCTCATCATATCCACACGATTGATGAAAAGCACCGACATCAATCAACAGGCCACTATTAATAACAGCAACGTCCGTCAGGGAATGTAAGCCGGGAGATATTTTGCCAAGGCGACGGCCGGATGTTTTGCCTCGGCCAAAGGGAGAGAGCAATCCGCGATGGTCAAACAGGCGGGGGCCAAAGATCAACACATGAGGAAATGCCTGGATGGATGCGGCATACGCATCAAAAATATTGACTGGGAATGTTGAATCCTGATCCATCAACATCAGCCATCGGTACCCTTCTTCCCGCGCCACGTTTGCCGCGACATTATACGCTTTGCCAACACCCGGATTTGACGGATCGTGGATGTACTGCAAAAGCGGACCGTCCAGGGTTTGGTCCATCAGTTGAGCGGCTGGTGAATTGTCGTAGACCAGTAATTTCATGCAGTTGGAGGAAGGCCACGCCGCCATGAGGGACTGGTACGAAGCGGTTTCTTGCAGCTTCTGCTTGTAAAGTACAAGTACAATAAGACAGCTGTTCATTATACCAGGATACACCCAACAAGTTGCGAAAAAGGAGTTATAACATCTATTTCTTCCGCTGACGAAAAATAAAAGTACCTAACCTTGGAGGAGTTTTGATTTTGATGTCGATTGGCATAATTTTCATTGATCAACCGTTATCGTTAATCTATGGAGAACCTCACCTCACTTGCCGAGTATCAGGCTGCGTACAGCAAGAGTCTTTCTGATCCTGAAAATTTCTGGAGTGAAGTGGCGGAAGGATTCACCTGGCGCAAAAAGTGGACTCGTGTTTTGGAATGGGACTTCCGTAAGCCTGAGGTAAAATGGTTTATCGGTGGTCGTCTGAATATTACTGAAAACTGTATCGACAGGCACCTTCCGGCCCGGGCAGGACAGACGGCCCTGCTTTGGGAATCCAACAATCCGAACGAGGCCTCCAGGAAAATCACCTATCAGCAGCTGTCAGAAAGTGTGGCACGGGTAGGGAATGTACTCAAAGCACATGGCGTGCAAAAAGGCGACCGGGTTTGCATCTACATGCCCATGATCCCTGAAGTAGCCTATGCTATCCTCGGGTGTGCCCGAATCGGGGCGGTACATTCGGTGGTGTTCGCGGGATTTTCTTCCGGCTCTCTCGTTGACCGGATTACTGACTCAGGTTGTAAGGTGGTGCTCACCGCTGATGGCGCATTTCGGGGCGACAAAAAAATTGACCTTAAATCCATTGTTGACGAAGCCTTGCCCAAATGCCCCAGTGTGGAAACCTGTATTGTTTATAAAAGAACGGGCACTCCGGTTCAAATGAAGGCAGGAAGAGATTTCTGGTGGGAATCGGAAATGGAGAAAGCCAATCCCGCTTGTCCGGCAGAAGAGATGGATGCTGAAGATCCGCTGTTTATTCTGTATACCTCCGGATCCACCGGCAAACCAAAAGGAATGGTGCATACCTGTGGCGGATACCTTATCTATGTTGATTACACATTCAGGAATGTCTTCCAGTACAAAGAAGGCATGGTGTATTGGTGTACCGCCGATGTAGGCTGGATCACGGGTCACTCTTATATATTATACGGTCCCCTGTCAACCGGCGCCACATCAGTGGTTTTTGAGGGTATTCCTTCTTTTCCGGATATGGGTCGGTTCTGGCATGTGATTGAAAAACATAAAGTAAATATCTTTTACACTGCTCCAACGGCAATCCGTTCCCTGGAAAAAGCACCCTTGTCCTTCGTCGAAAAATATGACCTGTCGTCACTCAAGATACTGGGTACCGTCGGGGAACCCATCAATGAAGAGGCGTGGCATTGGTATGATAAAAACATTGGCAAAGGAAAATGCCCGATCGTAGACACGTGGTGGCAAACAGAAACCGGAGGGATTATGATTTCACCCCTGGCTAACATTACGCGCACCAAACCTGCCTTTGCCACCTTGCCACTGCCGGGTGTTCAACCGGTGGTGATGGACGAACAAGGGAATGAAATGACCGGCAATGGCGTCGAGGGTCGTCTGGCCATCAAATTTCCATGGCCCAGTATGGCCCGTACCATATACGGTGATCACAAGCGCTTTCGGGATACCTACTTTTCAACTTTTCCGGGCAAATACTTCACCGGTGACGGTTGCCGAAGGGATGAAGAGGGCTACTACCGGATCACGGGCCGCGTTGATGATATCATTATTGTATCAGGCCATAATATGGGTACGGCAGAAATTGAAAGTGCCATTGATGAACATTCTGCTGTTTGTGAATCCGCTGTCGTGGGCTTCCCCCATGATGTTAAAGGCCAGGGTGTATACGCCTTTGTAGTAACCTACGATCCCGTTCATGAGGAGCAACACCTGCGTAATGAGATTAAAGAAGTTGTCTCCAAAATTATAGGACCCATCGCCAAACCTGACAAAATTCAATTTGTATCGGGCTTACCAAAGACCAGATCAGGAAAAATCATGCGTAGAATCCTCAGAAAAATAGCTGAAGGGGACACCACCAACCTTGGTGACACAACCACTTTGCTGGACCCCGGAATAGTCGTCGAAATCAAGAACGGGGCTTTGGTATAGTCGGGTTACTTCTGCTACCTTAGAAACTATAAAGGGGCCAAAACCACCCATTCATGCTATTTCGTGCCTTTGTCTTGGTCGGAATTCTGACCCTGACGTCCTGTCTGGACAACAAGGACTATACCCTGGATACGCTCACGCTGACTCCATCGGTTGCCTTGCCCGTTGCCTTCGGTGACATATCGCTCCAGGACCTGATCAGCAATAAAGATTCAACCTACCTGAGAGCCTATTCCGATGGGTTGCTCTATCTCTATTATTCTCAAAAGCTGGCGTCACAGGATATCCGCTCGTTGTTTACCCTGCCCAACAACTCATATCCTATATCATTCAGCATCCCGGCAGGAACCTTGCCAGCACAGTCTTCTGATTCTCCTCCTGTGGTGATTACCCAGACCCTTGACCTGAACCTGAGTCCGGAACAACTCTCTGAAATTCTGCTGAAATCCGGAACCTTGAATTACACGATGGCACTGTCGGCGGCCACCAATCCGGCCAATGGCCTTCCCATCGACATCATTGTAACCCTCACGGATGTAGTAGATAAGACCACCGGGGCACCCCTCAATTTTACATCGTCCCTGGGTACTGGTTCTAAATCATTGCAGAACTACATCATTAAAATGAACAAGAACAAGTTCAACATTCAGGTCAGTATGATTCTGAAAAAGAGAACCAGTACGGTATTTGTGCAATCCAATACGAAGTTGAATATCCAGTTGGGATTCAACAACCTGGATTTCACGTACATCAAGGGGTTCCTCGGCGATCAGACTACATCATTGCCTACTCAATCCGTTGACCTTACTGTTTTTAGTTCTTCACTCAAAAAGGCCAAGGTTTCCTTCGCTCAACCCATTATCAAAATGGATGTTCGTAATGACTACGGGGTGCCTTGTGAGGTGACTTTCAACAAGTTAGAGGCATCCAAGACCGGTGCTGTGATACCCATAACCATTTCTCCTGCAAGTCCGGTAGCCCTTAATTTCCCCACAGCTTTCGGTACTTCGGCCACCACCAGCGTGAGTGTAACCAATGCGGCAGCAGTGCTGGATTTTGCACCCACGAAGCTAACCTATGCAGCTTCTGCCCGGATCAACAAAGGACTTAGTTCCGGAGTTGATTTTCTGGCCGACACCAGCAAATTGAACGTCACCCTTTCAACCGAGGTACCCCTCTATGGCCAGGCCTCGGGAGTATCGGTGGTGGACACCATGAAAATTGATCTCAGTAGCGTCAAGCAGTCGACGGTTATCAGTTCATCTTTACAAATAAAGACAGTCAATCAGCTGCCGCTGGATGCCAACATCCAATTCTATTTCATGGATAAGAATTATGCCATCATCGACTCATTGTTCACCAGCAATCAGACCTATATCGTCAAGGCCAGCACGGTGACAGCAGCCGGCGATTTGCAAACAGCATCCACCGGAGAGGTGAAGCTGGATATGACATCCGAAAAACTCAATAAGTTGTTTTCATCCAGTTATCTATTGGTTCGCTCCAAATTGAATACCTCCAAGAACAGCAGTGGTGCATTGGTCAATGTAAAATTCAAGTCTTCCTACAAACTGAAAATGAATGTGGGTTTACTGGCTAAACTGAGCATTAAGTCATGAAGAAGCTAAACCGTTACCTCCTGCTCCTTTTTGGGAGCATCCTCGGTCCGGCTTCCTTTGCTCAGACCGAAAGCACCCTGTATTTCATGAACAGCCTGTCCCAGGTAGTGGATGTGAACCCTGCCATCATGCCGCGATATAAGATTTCTGTGGGCCTCCCCCTGATCTCCTCTTTCGGCGCTATTTATTCGAACAACGGGTTCAGCTATAACGACTTCACCACCAAAGTGAATGGCGTGATGACCGCCGACTTGTCCAAGTGGACATCGAGCCTCGCGGACAAGAATTATGTTACGATGTCGATGCAGACTGATTTGCTGCGCGTTGGCGTCCGGATTCACCCGAAGACCTATTTCATGTTCAGCTCCACCCTGAAAGGCTATAACAGGGCCATGATCCCCAAAGGACTGGCTACTTTGGCCGTGGATGGCACCGCCCCCTTGGTTGGGTCATTTTCAAATACAGCGCCCCAGGAGGAAGGAATCCTGTATAATGAGACTGCGGCAGGGTTGTCCTTTCAGGTGAATGACCGACTGACCATTGGCGGTCGCTTGAAGTACATTAAGGGGCTCGCCAACATTACCACGGAGTCAAGTTCCTTGGTAGTTCAGGTGGCAGATGCCTATCAAATCACAGCGACCGGATCAGCAGACATCAGGACATCGGGTATTTACAACCTGGGCCAAAGCGGCTACAAAGTAGGGGATCACTTTGGTGATTACCTGAAAAATTCCGGTTGGGGCGTTGACCTGGGAGCAACTTTCCAGGTGATGGATAGACTTACCCTCGGTGCCAGCCTGGTGGATATCGGATATGTGAAGTGGATGAATAATACGTACCAGTACACGCTGGATCCTGCCAAGGCAAAGTATACTTTTCAGGGGGTCGATATCAACCAGCTTGTCAATAACAACACCAGCTACATCAACGCCCAGGGTGATTCGATCCAGGCTAAATTCAAAATGAAGGAAACTCCCATGGGGGCATATACCACCATGCTTCCGGCCAAAATGTACCTCAGCGGGAAGTTTGATATCAATGATAACCTGAGTGTGGGCGCATTGTTCTTTTCAGAGAGTTTCCGCGGGCGGTATGCTTCCGGGTTGACAGCCTCCCTCAACAAGAATTTTGGTAAGGTCCTCTCCACATCAGTTTCTTACACCGTATCTAATCGCTCTTACAATAACCTGGGACTGGGGATTTCACTTAATGTGTCACCATTCCAGTTTTACATCGTCGGAGATAACCTGCTGCGGGCGCCGGTCTCTCTGGTGGCCTCACAGAATCTGAATTCCTATATCAACAGCTCCCAATTACTTACCATTCGCACCGGACTAAACATTGTATTTGGCTGGGATAAAGGCCTGGTAAAGGTGAAAGGAGTAGAGGATGACAGTCACAATCCGCGCAAAAATTCCGGCAACAAGAAAGTCACCCACACCATCGGCCGACCGACCCGCAAGAGAACCCGATAGCTATTGGATAAATAACCAGCAAATAAAAAAGTCCTGTCAAACCGACAGGACTTTTTGTTTAGGGCTTAGTTGGATCAACTGCCGCAAGCCTCGCAGGCATCCGGATTATCCAGTGAGCAGGCCATATCGGCCCGCTTCTGCTCATAGTCCGCCTGAGAAGGTGCATTAGTTGCATAAGGAATCATTTGTTGAGCCTCAGTGGCAACAGCGGGGGCAGTAGCCAATACGGGTTCCTGAACCGGAGCGACAGCCTCCGCGGCAACTGGTTGCTGCATGGCTGATTTGTCAAGGGTGAACTTGATCGCATCAGCGGCGGCCGTAGAACGGAGGTAGTACATACCTGTCTTCAAACCTTTCTTCCAGGCATAGAAATGCATCGAAGTCAGTTTGCCAAAATTAGGATTGGTGATGTGAATGTTAAGGCTCTGCGACTGACAGATATAGGCACCGCGGTCGGCCGACATATCAATGATCGCCTTTTGCGAAATTTCCCATACGGTCTTATAGATGTCCTTGATGTTCTGAGGAATCTCGTTGATGCTTTGGATAGAGCCGTTTGCACCGATAAGTTTCTGGCGCATGGACTCACTCCACAAGCCGGCCGCCATCAGGTCCTTCATCAGGTGCTTGTTGACCACAATAAATTCACCAGAGAGGGTACGGCGGGTATAGATATTAGACGTGTACGGTTCAAAGCACTCGTTATTGCCCAGGATCTGCGACGTGGAGGCCGTAGGCATCGGGGCAACGAGCAGTGAGTTGCGCACGCCATGCTGCTTCACTTCACGCTTCAACTGTTCCCAGTTCCAGCGTCCGGAAGACGGGGTTACGCCCCACATGTCGAATTGGAAGATTCCTTTGGATACCGGTGAACCTTTGTAGGACTCGTACGGGCCTTGAATCTTCGACAACTCCATGGATGCCTCCATGGCTCCGAAGTAGATCGTTTCAAAAATATCCCGGTTCAATCCCCGCGCCTCTTCTGAATCAAAAGGCATGCGCAAGGCAATGAACGTATCTGCCAGACCCTGCACACCCAAACCGATCGGGCGATGGCGCATGTTGGAGTTGCGGGCTTCTGCTACCGGATAATAGTTAACATCAATCACCTTGTTCAGGTTGCGGGTAGCCACCTTGGTGATTTCATAAAGCTTCTGGTGATCGAAGGTGCCTTCAGCGGTCACAAACTTGGGCAACGCAATGGAAGCCAGGTTACACACAGCGATCTCGTCAGGAGAGGTGTACTCAATGATCTCCGTGCAGAGGTTGCTGGACTTGATGGTGCCGAGGTTCTTCTGGTTGGATTTCTTGTTGGCTGCATCCTTATATAGGATGTACGGCGTTCCCGTTTCGATCTGCGACTCCAGGATTTCAAACCAAAGGTCCTGGGCCTTTACCTGCCGGCGGAAGCGATTCTCTTTCTCGTACTTCTCATACAAGCGCTCAAACTCTTCACCATAGCAATCTGCAAGGCCTGGGGCTTCATTCGGGCAGAACAACGACCACATTTCGTTGGCTTCTACGCGTTTCATGAAGAGGTCAGGAATCCACATGGCATAAAACAGATCGCGGGCACGCATCTCGTCTTTGCCGTGGTTTTTCTTCAGGTCGAGGAAATCAAAAACATCGGCGTGCCAGGGCTCCAGGTAGATGGCAAAACTTCCCTTGCGCTTGCCGCCGCCCTGATCGACATACCGTGCCGTCATATCAAAGTTGCGGAGCATGGGTACAATGCCATTGGAGGTGCCACCGGTACCTTTGATATAGGATCCTTTGGCCCGTACGTTGTGGATGCTCAGGCCGATGCCACCGGCTGATTGCGAAATCTTAGCGCAATTTTTCAGCGTGTCATATATACCATCGATGCTGTCATCCTTCATGGTGAGCAGGAAGCAGGAAGAAAGCTGTGGTTTGGGCGTGCCGGCGTTGAACAAAGTCGGGGTGGCATGGGTGAACCACTTCTCCGAGAGCAGTTCGTAGGTCTCTATGGCTGCCGGGATATCTTCTCCGTGAATTCCGACGGCGACCCGCATAATCATGTGTTGTGGACGCTCTACCACCTTGCCATCAATTTTCATCAGGTAGGAGCGCTCGAGGGTTTTGAATCCGAAGAAATCGTAGCTGAAATCCCGATCGTACAGAATGGCGTCGTCGAGCTCGGCAGCGTGGTCGCGGATAACCTTCCAGGTTTCTTTGGAGATCATCGGGGCATTCTGTCCGGTCTTAACGTCCACATGCTGATAGAGACGTTTCATGGTGTTGGAGAACGACTTGCTGGTGGTCTTGTGCAGGTTAGAAACTGCGATGCGTGCCGCCAGCTTGGCGAAATCCGGATGACGGGTAATCATAGTGGCCGAAATCTCAGCCGCCAGATTGTCCAGTTCATGCGTAGAAACTCCGTCGTAGAGGCCATTGATGACCTTCATCGCTACCTCTACCGGATTGACAAATTTGGGATCAAGACCATAGCAGAGTTTCTCGATCCGCGCAGTGATTTTGTCGAACTTGACAGACTCTCTGTGTCCGTCACGCTTCAGTACGAGCATGTCTTAGGGTTGTTTGAGTGAGTAAAAGTTTAAAAAATGGTTTCAAAAGATAACTAAAAATCTTCGTTCAGTGAAAACTTTTGATCCACTTCTTTTTCAGTGCTTTTCATAACACCAGCCTTCTGGTATTCAGCCACCCGCTTCTCAAAGAAGTTTGTCTTGCCCCGCAGGGAGATCATTTCCATGAAATCAAATGGGTTGGTGGCCCCATAGATCTTCTTGCCAATAAGCTCATTGAGGAGGCGATCGGCAACAAATTCAATGTATTGGCACATCAATTGAGCATTCATGCCAATCAGGTTCACCGGCAAGGCATCCGTAACGAATTCCTTTTCGATGGCCACGGCGTCCTTAATGATGTCCATGACACGCTCCTCTGGCAGGTGGTTAACCACGTGCTTGGTGTACAGGTGACAGGCAAAATCGCAATGCAGACCCTCGTCCCGGGAAATCAACTCATTGGAGAAGCTCAGGCCAGGCATCAGGCCGCGTTTCTTCAGCCAGAAAATGGAGCAGAAGGAACCAGAGAAGAATATCCCTTCTACGGCTGCAAACGCCACCAGTCGCTCCTGAAAGCTGCCCTGATCGATCCACCGAAGGGCCCAGTCTGCCTTTTTCTTTACGCAATCCATGGTGTCGATTGCATGGAATAGCTTGTCCTTCTCCCTGGGATCCTTTACAAGGGTGTCAATCAGGAGGGAATAGGTCTCAGAATGGATGTTTTCGATGGCAATCTGAAAACCATAGAAAAACTTGGCTTCGGTGTATTGAACCTCGCCCACAAAATGCTCGGCCAGGTTCTCGTTAACAATACCGTCGCTGGCAGCAAAGAATGCCAGTACATGGGTAATGAAATAGCGCTCCCCGTCGTTCAGGTTGGCCCAATCGCGGAGGTCATGACTCAGGTCAATCTCCTCGGCTGTCCAAAAACTGGCTTCGGCCTGCTTATAAAACTTCCAAACGTCATGGTGTACGATAGGAAAAAGTACGAACCGGTCTTTATTCTCCTTCAGGATCGGCTCTTCGCGTAAAGGTTGATTCATGCGAACTATATTTTAGGTGTCGGTTAGGCGTTTTTGTGGTCCCGGACTTTTTAGCGGACAACCTACCGACTCACCAGGTGAGGAAGCGTTGCCAATAAATAGCGGGGACAACAAATATTCATAATGAGCGATACAAAATCAAAGGTCAACCGTCGTCCCAAAGGGATGATTGCTGACCTTGATCGGGATATCCAATCGGAAAGCATTTCATTTTCATACACTTAACCCGTTTGGGAAAAGTGATTTATCAATTGATAATTTTTATAAAAAAATTAGCCCAAAAAATTAGGATGAAAGTATGGATCAAGTAGTGGCCTTAACATTGGAGAGGGTATCCTCGGGAAACCTGCAGAACAGGAAAATTTTTGGACCCCGCTGACGGCCAAAAAACCCATTTTTGGCCGTTTTTAGGTCATTTTTGAGTTCACATTGGTTTTTTGGGGCCGGAACCCTATCTTTGCAGTCCATTTTTAAAAACAATTGCCATGTACGCTGTCGTGGATATCGCTGGAAAGCAGTATAAAGTTGAAAAGGACCAGTACCTCTATGCGCCCCGTCTTGAGGCCAAAGAAGGTGCATCTGTTGAATTTGATAAAGTGCTTTTGCTGGACAACAACGGTAAAGTTCAGGTAGGTACCCCAACCATTAAGGGCGCCAAAATTTCAGGCAAAGTGGTGGAACATGTAAAGGATGGCAAAGTGATCATCTTCAAGAAGAAGCGTCGTAAGGGATATGCCCTTAAGAACGGTCACCGTCAGCAGTTCACCAAAGTTCAGATTGAAAGTATTAACGCGTAATACATATAAAACGGAAGTAGGTTATGGCACACAAGAAAGGCGAAGGTAAAGTAAAGAACGGCCGCGAATCAGAAAGTAAACGCCTTGGTATCAAGGTGTACGGTGGTCAAAAAGTAATCGCTGGTAACATTATCGTACGTCAGCGGGGAACCAAGCACCATCCGGGCAGGAACGTGGGCATTGGCAAAGACCATACCCTGTTCGCGCTGACCAATGGCACTGTGCAATTCAAGAAAGGCCGCGCCGACAAATCTTTTGTTTCGGTTGTAGCCGAGGCGTAAATACCCCCCAACAAGCAAAGAAAAAGCCCCGTTGCAAAACGGGGCTTTTATTTTGTGTTCACATTTCTGGGCTCAGGGCTCCAGCATCTTCAACAATACAGAAAGCCGGTTCTTCAGGTTTCTCCGGTCAACGATGAAATCCAGAAATCCATGCTCCAGGACAAATTCAGCACTCTGGAATCCGGCTGGCAGGTCTTTACCAATTGTTTCCCGGATTACCCGGGGGCCAGCAAAGCCAATCAGGGCACCCGGCTCAGCAATGTTAAAGTCTCCCAACATCGCATAAGAGGCGGTCACCCCCCCGGTTGTCGGGTCGGTAAGCAATGAGATATACGGAATGCGGGCTTCGTCCAGCAGGGCAATCTTAGCAGACGTCTTGGCCATCTGCATCAGGGAGAGACCGGCTTCCATCATCCGGGCACCACCCGAACGTGAAATCATCAGGAAGGGCATTTTGTGCTTCAGACTGTGATCCATGGCCCTGGCGATCTTTTCACCCACCACAGACCCCATGGACCCCCCGATAAAGATGAAGTCCATACAGGCCACCACAATGTCCTTGCCGTTCATCTTCCCATAGGCAGTGCGCACAGCGTCCTTCAAGTCGGTCTTGGACTGCGATTCGCGGATCCGCTTTGGGTAGGGCTTGGTATCAACAAATTTCAACGGGTCACCCGATTCCATTTTCTCATCCAGTTCGGTGAACTCATTGTTGTCGAACAGGATCTCGAAATATTCCCGTGAACCAATCTTGACATGGTATTCCTCTTCAGGTACCACGTAGGCATTGTTCTTCAGCTCGCGGGTGTGTACGATTTTTCCCTGGGGTGACTTAAACCACAAACCATCCGGTACTTCCCGTTTGGATTCGGTGGGGGTAAGAATTCCTTTATCAGTACGCTTAAACCAAGGCATTTCTCCTCCTTTATTAAGTTTATCAGGCGATGGTGATGCTCTTATCCAAATAAACATCCTGAATGGCATTCAGGATATCCACGCCTTCTTTCATCGGACGCTGGAAAGCCTTGCGGCCAGAGATCAGGCCCATGCCACCGGCACGCTTGTTAACCACGGCGGTTGTAACGGCATCCACCAGGTCACTGGCACCCTTTGACTCACCACCAGAGTTGATCAACCCGGCACGGCCATTGTAGCAATTCAATACCTGATAGCGACACAGGTCGATCGGGTGTTCGGAGGTAAGCTCCGTGTAGATCCGCTCATCAAGTTTTCCATAGCTGCTGCCACCTGTATTCAGGGCTTTGTAACCACCATTGTTTGTGGCCAGCTTTTGCTTGATGATGTCAGCCTGAATGGTAACACCCAGGTGGTTAGCCTGACCGGTAAGGTCGGCTGAAGTATGATAGTCTACACCATCTTTCTTGAAAGCATTATTGCGGGTATAGCACCACAGGATCGTGGCCATCCCGAGTTCGTGGGCTTCTTCAAAGGCCTTCGACACCTCCATAATCTGGCGGGTAGAGTTCTCTGAACCAAAATAGATCGTGGCCCCAACGGCTACGGCACCCAGGTTCCAGGCGTCGCGCACCGAACCGAACATGATTTGGTCGGCTTTATTGGGATAAGACAGCAATTCGTTGTGATTGATTTTCACCACAAACGGAATCTTGTGGGCATACTTCCGGGAAGCAAACGACAGGGCACCGAAAGTGGTGGCCACCGCATTACAGCCGCCCTCAATGGCCAGCTTTACAATGTTTTCAGGATCGAAGTATATGGGGTTCTTCGCGAAAGAGGCACCGGCACTGTGCTCGATACCCTGGTCAATCGGAAGAATCGAGAGATATCCCGTGTTAGCCAACCGGCCGGTTCCGAATAAAGCACCGAGGCTGCGCAGGGTCTGCGGAGTGCGGTTGCTGGGAACGAAAATCTGATCCACGAAGTCCGGGTTCGGCACATGAATCTGCTCTTTGGGAATCGTTTTACTCTTGTAGTTGAGCAGGTGATCTGCGTCTTTACCCAGGAGTTGTGCAATGTTTCTGGTGGCCATAAGTTGGGTTAAAAGGGAAGGCAAATATAGGTTTGAGGCGGGTGCTTTCCAACATGGATTACACAGGGGTCTATCATGAAAAAGGCCCGTTTCGATGTGAAACAGGCCTTTTTTGATGAAGTGGCAGCGATTATTTCGCGGCTTGAACCAGGGACAACTTCTCCTTGATCCGGGCTGACTTACCCTGACGGCCCTTCATATAATAAAGTTTAGCGCGGCGTACTTTACCGGCTTTAATGAATTCGATCTTATCAATGCTGGGGCTGACGATCGGGAATACCCGCTCTACGCCAACGCCATTGGACACCTTCCGTACGGAGAACATCTCACCATTGGTGTTTGAACCGCGGCGGTACAATACTACGCCCTGGAACTGCTGGATACGCTCTTTGTTTCCTTCGCTGATCTTAACGTGAACGTTAATGGTATCGCCAGGCTTGAAATCCGGGTGATTTGCCCGTTTCGATGCAAGCTCCTGTTCGGCTATCTTAATGAGGTCGGCCATAATCCTATCGATTTAAAAATGGACTGCAAATATAGGAAACCGCGGGCACGCGACAAGGGATGGCGGTGAAATACCTTTATTTCGATTCTGGGCCTTCCAGCAGGCCTGGACGGCGCTTTTTGGTCCTCTCCACGGAATTTTCATGCCTCCATTCCTCAATTTTTCCGGCATGGCCAGACAAAAGTACCTCGGGTACTTTCCAGCCCTGGTAGTCGGCCGGACGGGTGTATACTTCCGGGGCCAGCAAGCCGTCCTGGAAAGAGTCGGTCAATGCCGAAGATTCGTCGGAAAGGACACCTGGAATGAGCCGGATAATGGCATCTGACACAACGGCGGCAGCCAGTTCACCACCAGAAAGGACGTAATCGCCGATGCTGATTTCGCGCGTGATCAGGTGTTGCCGCACGCGTTCATCCACCCCCTTATAGTGCCCGCAGAGGAGGATAATATTTTCTTTCAGGCTTAGCTGGTTGGCCAGGGGCTGGGTGAGCAATTCACCATCCGGACTCATATAAATCACCTCATCATAACGGTGTTTCGCGCGCAGGGCCTGGAGGCATCGATCAATTGGCTCGATCATCATGACCATGCCGGCACCGCCGCCGAAGGCATAATCGTCTGTCGTGCGGTGGGGATCGGTGGAATAGTTGCGGAGGTCGTGAATAGCTACCGTCACCAACCCTTTGTCCTGCGCACGCTTGAGGATGGAGTCGTTGAACGGACTTTCGAGCAATCGGGGCAGGCAGGTGATGATATCGATGCGCATGCTTTCAGGTTTTTAGAGATCCAGCAAACCGTCTGGCAGATCAACTACTATTTTCTTTTTGGTCTTGTTCACGCTGGTGATAAAAGGTCCATTCACAGGAATCATCACTTCTTTTTGGCCATACACGACAATAAGAAATCGGTTGGGGCCGGTTTCTTCCACCTCGCGGACAAGACCGAGTACGCCGTTGGTCTTGTCGCCCACTTCAAACCCGATGACTTCGTCATTGTAAAATTCACCGCGTGGCAGCCTTGGCCTGTCGCTCTTGGGCAGGAGCAGGCTGCAGCCTTTCAGCCCCGCAGCAGCTTCCGGAGTGCTGACGCCTTCGAGCTTGAGATAAGCCTTTACCCCTTTTACCGAAATCGACTCAATGAAATAAGGAACCTGCTGATGGCCGTTCTCGACAAACAAGGTGGTAACATCCTCCAAATCAGGACATTCAGGGCCAAGCACAATGGTGACCTCGCCCTTCAGGCCGTGGCTTTTGGACACATAACCGATCTTGAAGTGGTCCATGGTGAGCAGGAAAAAAAAGTGCCAACACGATGGTCGTGTTGGCACCTGTTGGATTTCGAAATATTAAGCTTGCTCTTCTGCAGGTGCGGCAGCAGCTTCTCCTTCTGCCGGAGCAGCCGGTGCAGCGGCAGCAACTTCAGCCTTCTTGCGGATGGCTTCAGCGCGGGCCTCACGAACCTTGGTTTCAGCCGCTTTGCGAGCCTTGGCCGCAGCAAGTTTGGTTTTGGAAACGTCTTCGTGCTTGGAAGCAATCTTGGCTTCTTTGGCCTTCTTCCAGTCGGCCAACTTGGCGTCAGCTACTTCCTGTGTGATGGCACCTTTTACCACACCAATCTGCAGGTGTTTGCGCATCATCACACCGCGGTATGACAACATCGCTTTTACGGTATCAGAAGGTTGGGCTCCTTTCATGAGCCAGTTGAATGCGCTGTCTTCGTTAATATCGATCGTGGCAGGTACGGTCAGGGGATCGTAGGTACCAATTTTCTCGATGAATTTACCGTCGCGGGGAGAGCGTGCATCGGCTACTACTACGTCGTAACGGGCTAATTTTTTGCGGCCGCGGCGGGCCAATCTGATCTTAACTGCCATTTTCTGTTGTTTTTAAAGGTTGGATCTCGTCCGATTTTTAAGGACTGCAAAGGTAAAGGAATTTAGAAATCTGGCAACCCAGGGGCCTGAAAATTAGGACTTAATGCCGCCTAAAACAGTCAATACTTGTTTACGCGATTATTAGATTTTTTAATGATTTGGGCCCCGGCTATATTTGATTGAGTATTTATCATCCCATCCGATATGGACAAATTTTCCTACATCTCTAACGCTGACGTGGGCTACCTCGATCAGATGTACCAAAACTACAAAGCTGACCCGGCTTCCGTAGATGGCACCTGGCAAAAGTTTTTCGAAGGATATGATTTTTCCCAGCAGCGCTTTGGAGAGAACGGTCATGTCAGTGGTGAGTCGGACGCGATTACCATTAAGGAGACGCACGTCCGTACGCTCATTCATGCCTACCGCTCACGCGCCCACCTCAAGTCGAAGACAAATCC
>DNZD01000132.1 GCA_003504855.1 Cytophagales bacterium | reverse complement strand
GTCAGGGCGAAGCTTTCGCCGCCCTTCGAGGCTCCGCTGATCAGTCCCTGGAAGGCGTCCACCACCCCGTGCGCGCCCGGGTGATTGAAATTGGCCTGGGCGATGTGGTCGATCATCCAGCCCGTGAAGGGCGGGCCCCCGCCCAGGGCGATCAGGTTCAGGAAGAAGAACATGGACAAGGGGCGCAGGTATTTCACCCGCCTGCCTTCTGAGAATTCCCGCGAAAGAAATCCCGGCTTCGAAATCACGACCCAGACCGTCTTCACAAAGCGATTGTCCGCAAACGTGAGGGCCAGGAACATGTTGTTGATAAACGTGCGGAATGATCTGTCTTGTGGCAACATGATCTTCTCACCACACTGATTGCAATACAATCCCGTAAAGTGGTTGCCACAATTTCTGCAGGTATGCTCAGTTGGTATTGGTTCCATGCGTACGGTGCGCAAAGGTACTAGGCACCGCTATTACCGCAAGGACTTTTGGTTGTTGATCTGCTTCAATACTTTTCTTCCCCTAGATACAAACCCGGCACTGCCATACGGTAGTTCATCCTCAATCAGAATGGCAAGTTCTTTACCCAATTCAGGAAGTGCCATCGTCAGGTTCCCAAGCACCGTCATGGCAAATGCCCGTACCGCGATGGGCTCCTTTCGATCCTGAAGAAATTTGAAGCACAACTCTGCGACGCGTCCCCGGTACCGGACTGGTACTTCAATGAACTGAAGCAGTCTCATGACGTTGCGTTTTACGGCGTCAATGGCGGTAGGGCTCTCGGCCGCCGAAAGCACCTTTCCCAGGTGAGGAACAATCAGTTCGGGATGCTTTTGTACGCAATAACTCAGGGGCCACGCTGCCCGCTGGGTAACGCGATAGGGACCAGCCAGAAATATCCTGACCAACATGGCAAAATGTGCCTTTTTCTGCCCTACAAAGGCTATTACCCGGTTTCTCATGGCCCTTGAATGCTCCCGGTTTATCTCTTTTAACAGGTCCATAGTGCAATAATTTACTTTAGATTAGTGCATATAAATGATTGATTATTAGGAAATAATACATCCATATATTAGTTTCGTATCCCCTAAAAACGATACGTACCATGTTATTACTTTTTGCGATCGTAGCTATTGTGGTATTTCTGATCCTGCAGCTTGGACTGAAGCTTCGGTTTATGGATGCCCGAAAACACCGTCGGTTTGTGCAGGAGGGTTTATCCTCTGTGCTATAGGCCGAAGCACCGGTTAATATCATCTCCCACACGTTTTGGACGTCCGCTGGCTGCATCGAGCAGGCACCAGGTGGTTCGTGCCGTAGCGATCGACTTCTGGTCTCTGTCCCGGATAAAGTACACCCACCTGTTTTGCCGGGCACCTTCGGGTAAATCAATCCAGGTATAGGCATTTATCACGTCATCCATCAGGGCTGGGGCGTGATAATCTATTTCATGTCGCAACACCACCCATTGCCATTGTTTCAGTTGATCGTCGCTGGCGCGATTCTTCCAATGTAGAGAAGCCACTTCCTGTACCCATTGCAGATAGACGACGTTATTGACGTGGTTTAGCTCGTCAATATCAGCAAGCTTCACCCTCATCGAGTGCTTAAATACATCGCGGTCAAGAGGGATGGTTGTCTTCATTTTACCCTACGTGCGGCGGCGATGAATCGTTCCTTGACTATTTTACGGAACCAGGTAGGAGCGAGCCGTTTCATCCGCCACATTTTGCGGGCAGCCTTGGGAAGAATGATGTATAACTCCCCGGTACTTGCCCGTTGAAGAATTTCCCTGGCCACTTCATCTGCCTCGAGGTTCGAGCGATCCAGAAAATACTGCGTGGTGCGCTTGACCAGTTCACCACCGCGTGCACTTTGGGCAATATTGGTCTTCACGTAAGCAGGCTGTATACAGGAAACGCGGACGTTGAAGTCCATCAATTCGCCATACAGCGTTTCGCTGATAGCCACGACCGCTGCCTTGGTCATGTTATAGGCTCCCATGGTAGGTGCACAGGTAATGGCTGCGAAGCTCGCTGTGTTAAGGATATGACCTGACCGCTGCTTCTTGAAGGCTGGTACAAAGTAATGGCAACCATAGACCACGCTCATCTGGTTGATGCCGGTCATCCATTCCCAATTTTCAAGGGAATATTCGCCGATGGCTCCTCCATCGCCAACGCCGGCATTGTTAAACAACAGATCAATGCCTCCGGCCTGTTGCAGAAAGTCATTAGCAGCCTTTTCATAGGCCACCTTATTGGAAACATCAAAGGGATAGATCAGGGTTTTGGCGCCTTTGGATTCAAACGAACGGGCAGCCTCTCTCAATCCGGCCTCGTTGTAATCGGCAACGCCCAGGGTCCAACCATCAGCAGCCAACTCATCACAGAAGGCTTTACCCAGCCCCGATGCAGCGCCGGTAATGAATGCCCGCCTGGCGGGATATTGACTCGTAAATGTTGCCATAGACTTAGTAGTTAGCGTTCAAAGGGTAAGGGTATTTAATGCCTGACTGCCGCGTGCGGCAAGATTATGAATCACATGAATCAATTGTCCAAACCGGGGATCGGTCGAATGGCCTTGTTTCCACCGGGCATAAATCTGTTGTGCGATGACGGCATTTTTGAATAACCCAAAGACATAGTAGAAGATAGGATCTGCGTGCCGCCCGCTCTTCTCCTGATATCGTTCCACCACCTGTTTTCGTGAAAGATTCCCCGGCAGCCACGATACGTTAAATACTTTCGCCAGATCATCGTCGGTTGGTTCGGCCCAATACGCGAGGCTGGCACCCACATCCATCCAGGGGTCACCGACGGTTGCCATCTCCCAGTCAAGCACACCGCGAATGGTTGACAAGTCATGCTCGTCAAGCACTATGTTGTCAAATTTATAATCGTTGTGTAGCAGGGTAGGACTGTGTTCAGGTGGAATGTGTGTGGCCAACCATTGTCCCACGGCATCCATGACGGGAATATTGTCCGTTTGTGATGCGGCATACCGTTTTGTCCAACCTTCGACCTGTCTCGTAATATACCCTTCTGGCTTGCCGATGGTGTTGAGCCCGGATGCATGGATATCGATGGCATGCAAGGCTACGAGGTTGTCCACCAAAGCTTCGCTGACAGCCTTCATGTCCCCGGGTGCGATTCGAATATGCTTGACCAGTGACGGCCGGAGAATAACACCATGCAACCGCTCCATGAGGTAAAAGGGTGCACCCAATACGGTACTGTCTTCGGCGAGGTGAACGGGTTTTGGTATCCGGGTATAATGCGGTTGAAGCGCGGTCAGCAGGTTGTACTCCCGGCTCATGTCGTGCGCTGATTTTATGGCAGCGCCTTTCGGCGGACGACGGAGAATATACTCTTTGCCAG
>DNZD01000041.1 GCA_003504855.1 Cytophagales bacterium | reverse complement strand
TCCACCCGCTTTCGCAAACCCGGTACCGCCTTCGACAGCCCGGGTGTAGTGGGTTTCTATCTTCACTTTCACCGGTGTGGAATAATATGGACCTACCGGTGAGTTGATAATCATAAACGTAAAATCCATGGAGGGCCGGATGCCGATATATTCATCCGCTGAAAACATGAACGGCCGGATGTAAAAAGAACTTCCTTCCGCGGTGGGTATCCATGCCCGATCAATTTCAAGTAAAGTGTTCAGGCCTTCCATAAACACCTCTTCAGGCAGGTAAGGCATGCACATGCGCTCAGCCGATACATTCATCCGCTTCCAGTTTTCCAATGGGCGAAATACCAATGCATCGCCTTTGTCTCCGCGAAACGCTTTCAATCCTTCAAAGATGGATTGACCGTAGTGAATAGCCGGTGTCGCCGGACTCATGGGAATATAACCGTACGGTATCACCCTGAAATTTCTCCAATCACCATTGCGGTAGTCCGCCAGGTACATGTGATCAGCAAAAATTTTTCCAAATGGAATATTATTAAAGTCAACACTTGCCAGTCGGGAAGCGGATGTCTTCTTGACGTCAATCTTAAGCGTATCTACCATAATTTTCATGGTCAGGTTAAGGGCGCAATTTAACGGATAATTCAACCTGCGACTAACACCTGTTAGGAAAAATCAAAAAATACGCAATTCTCTCGCTGCGTGGTGATTACATGCCCTTGATCACGGACCATATAGCTTCTGCAACCAGTAAGTTCCCCTGGTCATTCAGGTGCACGCGATCGGTGGTCAGCATTCCTGACTCCTTGTTTGACGGATTATTTTGAAGGTTGTAATCGAGAAACGCTTTGCGCAGGTCCACCAGCGGCAGGTTATTCTGTTTGGCCAGATTTCGGATGATATGGCTGTACCGATTGAGGTCGCCATCGAGCTCGTTCGAAAAATCAGTCTTTTCTCCAATGACGGCAGGGGTACACAGCACAACCCGGATGTTTTGACTGGTCAGTTTATTGATCAGGGCAAGATAAAATTTCTCAAACTTATCAGGATCGGTTCCCGTACCCGCTAGCCGTTTGTGCCACACATCATTTACGCCGATATAGATCACTACGATATCCGGCTTGTGCCTGAGCACATCATCATCTACCCGCAGGTAGAGGTCATAAATTTTATTGCCGCCAATCCCGGCACCCATAAATTCAAAGTCAGAAGAACGGTGTTCGGCCTCAGCCAAACCCGTCATGCGTGTAACATAGCCGCGGGGCTCTACGCCGGCTTGTGTAATGGAGTCCCCAAATAATATCACCTTCTTTCTTTGGTTCACGACAAATGATCCCAAAAACATCACGCCGGCGATGGCTGCTATCCAATAGGTTAACCTCATGACACCGAAAGTACGAAGAATTCACTTTTATCATCCTGGTTTTACGCGGGTGGGCTCAGCGATGGAAACATTCATGGGGAAGCCTTCCCTTGCGCGATCCATAACTTCCCTGTCGCTGGGATTCGAGGGATTTAGCGCCCGGAATGCTGACGAAGACATACCAGCCCGTTCCGCATAGATATCAAAATAGGCGGCCTGAATTTCGTCGAGCACTTCAATATATGCCCGGTGAGAGGTTTGCCGGTCGGCTTTAAATGATACTACTGCATCTCTTGGATTGTCCGATAAGTGTTCATCACGGCCCTGGTTGAGGATGAACGCCCGCACTGCTTTGCGCAAACCGGCAACGGGACGAACTTCACCTTCAACCATCAGTACATCTTTGCTGTTCAATTGAATGGCAAACAAGTTGCGGTCATAAATTTTCTTATTAACGACATTATTTAACTCCGGGAGCATTATCAACAGTCCGCGTTGATACGGGATTTGTGTGCTAATCAGAAAAAATGTGAGCAACAAAAAGGCAATGTCGGCCATGGAACTCGTACTGAGTTCCATGCGCCTGTCGCGGCGGTTGGTCATCGGCTTTGGGTTTTATCCAGAATACGATGATCCGCCAAAAGTCACATCATTCGTTTTTCAGCACTTCCGCAGGATTGGTGGTAGCCACGCGAAACGTCTGCGACAAAATCATAATCAACGCAATCATCAATACGCCCAGCACCCCTAACAACATTTCAACGAAAGGAATGGGTGCATGATTGGCAAGTTCGGGGAAGGCGATCTGTTCGAAAAAAAGAATGGTGACCGGCAAAGCAATGATAATGGCCACGCCTAACAACCCCAGGAACCCCCGCGATAATAAGAATAGCAATCGGCCCACGCTGGCACCCAGAACTTTTCTGATGCTGATTTCCTTGAGCCGGGTTTCGGTCGTGAACACCACCATGCCGAGAAGTCCCATGGAAGCAATGCATATGGCGAGAAAGGCCAGGAAGGCTGCCACTTTCACGGCAGCCTGAAGACCTGAAAAGGCCTCCGCCAACTGTTCTGTGTACCATTGGCCCTCAAACGGGTGAACCTGATCAATTTTTTTCCAGATCGCTTCTAGCTTTTGGCGGGTGGCCAGGATATCCGTTGACTCAATCAACAGGTTTAACTGATCGGGATTGCCGCTGCCATAGCGAAATACCACTTCGCGCTGCCCGGCCTTATCATTTGCGCGTCCGTATTGAAAGTTCTTCATCACGCCAATGATCACCATTTCCTTGCCATCCACCCGGAGCAGTTCGCCGATAGCTTTCTGAGGATCCTGGCCGGCAATATTAAAACGATGAAGGACCTGTTCATTGACAATCACTTCGGATTCCACCGCGCTATCCGGCTTGGGCATAAAATTACGACCAGCCAGCAGGTGGTGCTGGTGCAGCGGCATATAATACTCATCGACTGTGTTAAAACTGACACCGGCTGAATCATCCGGATGGGGTGGGTACTTCATGTTGGTGCCATAATAGTTCCCGACACTGGTAATCATCATGGATTCAGATATACCCTTCACCTCCGGCAATTCACTTAACTCCTTTTTCAGAAGTTCGGCTTTATTGCCCTGGACCGATATGTTATAAATGTTGGCCGTGGAGAAGCCCAGGTCAAATGAAACAAAATGCCGGTACTGCTTATAGACCACAATGGTGGAGGTGATGAAGAGTATGGAGATGAAGTACTGAAAGACAATTAATGTTCTTCGCAGGGTGAGTTTCCGGAAGACCGGCACTGACGACATGTTCTTCAAGACCTGAACGGCATTGATACGCGCAAAGAAAAGAGCCGGAAAAAAACCTGCCATGATACCAACGCCTATGGCAAAGAGAATAAACCAGCCTACCACAGCAGGTGACAAATCCAAAACCAGAATTCGTTGCAGGTCAGGTTCAATACTGAGGAAGTAAGGCTTTAATAACAATACCAGCAGGAAAGCCAGTACCAGTGAGCCTAACGACAGGATCACAGCCTCCACCACAAACTGACTCATCACCTGACCGCGGGCCGCACCCACCACCTTGCGTATGCCTACTTCGCGGGTACGCCGCAAGGAGCGCGCAATCGAGAGGTTGGTGTAATTAAAGCATGCTGATAAGATGACCACCAGGGCCAGTCCGCCAAAAATCCATAGTACAGTGGTGCCGAGAGTGGCCCCTATCTGGTTGCCCATACTATCCGTCAGCATGATCTCCCGCAATGGCTGCAACTCCAGTTCAATATGGGTGTTCTTCACGGATGGGTCTTCCCGCTTGGCCATATCAGCAAGCCCCTGTTTGAATGCACTCTTGTCAAACCCTTCCGGAAACAACAAATACACCCAGGTACTCCACACATTGTCCCAATTCATTTCACTCTTCTGATCAACAACAGTAATCGTCCGGGTACTGAGGGAGCCCAACATATCAAACTTGATATGTGAAAATACCGGAGGATCCTCCACCACACCAGTTACCGTATAGTCCCGGTCGGCACCAATGCGAACCGTTTTTCCCAAGGCTTCTTCATCGCCAAAGATTTTCTGCGCCGACTTTTCCGTGAGCACCACAGAGAAAGGCTCCGACAATGCCGTTTCCGGGTTGCCGCTGATCAATCGAAATGAAAAGACTTTGAAAACATCCGAGTTGCCGTAAAATCCACGCAGGGGAATGGTCTTTTCACCCAACGAGACATCATCATCAAAGCCGCGGTGGAAGATGGCGATGGCTTCGGGTTGCTTAAAGTTTTCCTGGATAAGTTGGCCTGCCTTCATGGAGGTCGTGGCCATGAAACTGTTGTCTTTTTCTCCCAGGTACTCATACCGGGAGATTACCCGTTCGATACGATCATAGTGGGTGTGGAACCGATCATACTGAAAGACATCATGCAACACACTGATCATGATGAGGCCCACCGACATGCTGATGGCGAGACCAGCCATGTTGATGGTCGAGAATAACTTGTTACGCACCAGACTGCGTCCGGATGTTTTGATGTAGCTGCCCAGCATAATCCAGTTGATGAAGAGGTTGACGAATTCAGGTTTGCGAATGGTATAAAGCCGAAAGAACTTACATACATCGATGATATAGATTAGTCTGGCGCGGCGCGGTCCCCGGGCCTTAACATTGCGCTCAAAGTATTCATGAAGGTCACCCTGCAGGTCTTCGAGCAACTCGGGACGGCAATACCATTCGAGCAGTCTTTCTGCCCAGCGCGGTGGTCGTATTGGGTTGAGGGGCTCCATCAGATGCGCTTCAGTGTCATGTTGGGAATCACGCTCCAGAGTTGATCACGGATTTCTTTGGACTTGAGCAACGCGCTCTTGCCGGCATTCGTCACGGTATAATACCGCTTTCGTTTACCGCCACGGGCCTGTGTTGCCTCACCCAACATACTCTTGACGAGGCCTTTTTCCTCCAACCGGTTGAGGACAGCATGGACCACGCCAAGTTTTGCGTCGCGTCCGGTGCGTTTCAGCAGGTCGTCACATATCGCCACACTGTATGCATCATTGACCAGTGCTGCTATGGTCAGCAGCACCAGCTCTTCGAATTCACCAATGTTGGTTCCCTTCATAACTCTGATTAATTACGTAAATGTATGTAAAATAGTTACCCGTCCGCAAAATCATTCGAAAGAAGTCTTTAAACAGGCTTTTTTGGTTATTCGTAGCGAAGGGCTTTCACGGGATTCTCTCTCGCTGCACGCATCGTATGGTAGGCAATGGTGAGTCCGGCAATGGCCAGGGTAAGGGCAGCCCCGGCGAAAAACCAGCCCGGGTGAATACCAATGTGATAGGCAAATCCATCCAACCATCGGTTCAATACCCAATACGTCACCGGACTGGCCAGCACAAAAGCGATGACGATAAGGCCAATGTAATTCCTGGACAACAGGGTAGTTATCTCCTGCTCGGAGGCACCCAGTGCCTTTCGGATGCCAACTTCCTTCACACGTTTCTGGACCGTGATCGTGACCAAACCAAACAAGCCGAGACAAGACAGCAGGATGGCCAGCACGGCCATGATAGTAACCACCGAACTCATCTGCCGATCGGACTGATATAAGTTATCAAAGTGCTGATCGAGAAACGTGTAATCAAATGGATAGGAAACTGTCCGCTTCCAGATATCCTGCACCTCATCAATGGCCGCGGCCGGATCGCTGCCATCCACCTTCACTGACATCTCACTGTACCCCCAGTCCGGATGAACCACCATGGACAGGGTATTGATTTTGTGATGCATGGAATTAAAATGAAAATCCTGCGCTACCCCGATGATGCTTCCCAGAGAGTCATCTTTGTACCAACCATGTCCCACTCCCATCCCCAACACATTAGGCGCATTAAGCTCCCTGGCAAAGGTCTCGTTGATGATAAAGGCAAAATCCTTGTCGCGTGCGTTGTCTTTGTTGAAATTCCTGCCTGCTTTGATTTGAATGCCGTACACCGTCAGGTAATCATAATCAACGTTGACATTGGATGGTGTAATATTGACTACCCCGGTATCCGTTCGCACCTTATAGCCCCATTGGTGAAAATTGTTGCCCAGACGCTGACCCGACGCAGTAACGCCGCGAACATGCGGGCTCTTCAGCAATTCTTCTTTCAGGGTGGCATACTTTTGATTCACTTCCTGATTCATATCAATGAGCAGGATATGATCTTTATCAAATCCCATTTCGGACTGCTGCATATAGCTCAGCTGGCGTACCACGATGATGGTACTCACGATCATGGCCAGTGCCAATCCAAACTGGATGACGACCAGGGAACTCCGGAAAAGTGACCTCCCCTCCTTTTTGTTCCCCTTCAGCACGGACGAAGGCTGGAACGAGGTCATATACAGAGAGGGATAGATGCCCGCCAGCATACCTAACAGGATGGTGGCTGCCAGCAGCACCAAGAGTTCAAGTGGATGATTGGCCAAAGCCAGGAGCGAAAGCTGACGACCGATGAGAAGATTGAGTCCGGGCAACAGCAACAGATCGGCCAGCACCCCCAACAACAAGGCACCTAACGCGAGTAGCACAGACTCAAACACAAACTGACCAAACAGTTGTCCCTTACCGGCGCCGATGGAAGACCGAACGCCTATCTCCTTCCACCGATGAGAGGCCCTGGCCGTCGTGAGGTTCATGAAATTTACGGCTGCTATCAGCAGAATGAGTCCGCCCACGATGGCAAAGATTCGCAGGTAAGCGCCATTGAATTTTCTATAGTTGTGATAATCATGTTCGATATCCGTAGATCCCAGGTGCACCTGATTCAAGGGCTGGAGAAATAACTTATAGTACTGGTTGATG
>DNZD01000367.1 GCA_003504855.1 Cytophagales bacterium | reverse complement strand
AAAGACCCCGGGCTTATTCAATTGCTGGAGTTCCCTGTTTTATTCCTGGGTGCTACACCAGGTAATACGCCCGCACTATACAGCCTGATGAACTATGCCGACATGGCGCTGGGTACGTGGTATCCGCGCGGTGGCATGTATAAGGTTGTTGAGGCCCTGGTAAAAGTAGCGGAAGAACAAGGAGTACATTTCGAGTTCAACAGCGAAGTCACAGGGCTGAACGTAGAAGGAAGGTCAATAAAATCTGTCGTGGTCAATGGTACTTCACGATCATTCGATTATGTGGTAGCCGGTGCCGATTATCACCACGTGGAGCAGTCGTTATTGCCGGCCCAGTACCGGCGTTATACGGAGTCCTATTGGGAAAGCCGGACCCTCGCCCCTTCAAGCCTCATTTATTACCTCGGCATCAACAAGCGTTTGCCATCCCTGCTGCATCACAACCTGTGCTTTGACGAAGACTTCGCCTTGCATGCACAGGAAATTTATGACCGGCCGGCATGGCCTTCCAAGCCCTTGTTGTATCTGAGTTGTCCCTCGCGCACCGACGACACGGTCGCCCCACCCGGATGCGAGAATGTATTTATTCTGATCCCTGTGGCCACCGGACTGGAGGACACCCCGGAAGTCCGGGAGCGTTACTACCACCTCGCGCTGGAGCGGCTGGAGCGGCTAACCGGAGAATCTGTCAGGGACCACGTAGTCTACAAACGGACCTATGCCCACCGCGATTTTATTCAGGATTACCACGCCTACAAAGGCAATGCCTACGGCCTGGCGAATACGGTGATGCAGACCGCCAATTTGAAGCCGTCGGTGGTAAACAAAAAGATCGATAACCTGTTTTATACGGGTCAGCTTACGGTACCTGGCCCGGGTGTGCCACCTTCCCTGATCTCAGGGCAGGTCGTGGCCAAGGTGCTGTCTGAGCGGGCAAAGAAATAAACCAGAATTTAACCACGGATGAATCAGCGCGAACTCTTTGATCTTGTAAGCTTCAGGACCAGCCGGCTGACCGCGATGAAATACAGCACGTCGTTCTCGCTGGGCATCCGTTGTCTGGACAAGTCGTACCGCGACCCGATCTACGCCATATACGGTTTTGTACGGTTTGCCGATGAGATTGTTGATACGCTGCATGAGTATCCCAAAAAAGAGTTGTTAGCGCGGTTCACCACCGACACGTGGCGGGCCCTAGACGAAAAGATAAGCCTCAACCCGATCCTCCACAGCTTCCAGATTACCGTCAACCAATTTGGCATTGAACGCTCGCTGATCGAACAGTTTCTGCACAGTATGGAGATGGATCTGGTGGAAAAGAATTACGATCAGGAGGGATTTGAAACTTACATCCTCGGTTCAGCAGAAGTAGTTGGTCTGATGTGTCTCCGTGTATTTGTACAGGGTGACGAAGCCACCTACCAGCGGCTCAAGCCATTTGCCATGAGGTTGGGATCCGCCTTCCAGAAAATAAACTTCCTTCGAGACCTGCAGGCTGATTATGCCGGGCTGGGCAGGGCCTATTTCCCAGGCCTGGACCTGAGTCGGTTTGATGAAAAAAATAAACAAGCGATTGAAGCCAGCATTGCTGAAGACTTTCACCAGGGCTACCTGGGGATCAAACAACTGCCACGCAAAGCAAGACTTGGTGTTTACATTGCTTATCTATACTACCTCGCCTTGTTCCGCAAAATCAGGCGCTTACCCTCCCACGCCGTATTGAAATCGAGAATCCGGATTCGCAACAGATATAAGTTGGTTATCTTGGGCTATTCATTGGTAAAACACCGATTGAACCTGATCTGATATGGAAGAAGTAGTTCTGGTCAACGAACACGACCAGCCGGTAGGTACGATGGAAAAGATGGCTGCGCATCAGCAAGGGCTGCTCCACCGCGCCTTTTCATTGCTCATCTACAATAGCAAGGGTGAAATGCTGCTTCAAAAACGCGCGGCCTCCAAATATCACAGCGGTGGACTGTGGAGTAATGCCTGCTGCAGCCATCCCAGACCCGGGGAGACTGTAAAAGATGCTGTGGAGCGCAAACTGTTTCAGGAGATGGGCATGAAAGCAGAGATACACTTTTCGCACACGTTCATCTATCACGTCAATTTTGGTGGTTTGATTGAACATGAACTCGATCATGTATTTACGGCAACTACGGATACCCATCCTGTATTAAACCCGCTTGAGGCTGAAGACTGGAAGTATGTTTCAATGAGTGAATTACAGCAAGACCTGCTGGACCATCCGGAGCGCTATTCTTTCTGGTTTCACCTGATCATGAAGCACCGGACACCCCGGTAAATCAAAAAGCAATCTGATATTGAAGGACCCATTCTCCCCGACGAGTCTGGAGCCTTGCGTCGCTGGCTGCAAATACAGGACGACTCTGGTAGTTCAGGGTAAACTTACTGTTGTGGCCATAGATAAGCCAGTTCACACCGCAGTCAATCAGGGTCATGGGATCGCTCAGCCGATCGAAGTTTGCGTGTTGAACGGCTGCATATACCTGCAGGGTACCCTGGTCGCCCAGCAAGCGGTCGCGAAACTTATAACCGGATTGAAGAAATAAACTGGGACCCGTTCCGATGATAGGCGCAGCATTGCCGGCTCCATTAAGTGTACCATTCTTTACACCGTTGGCGGGATTCATGGGACCTACATTCCTCAAGTACCCTGGACCAAAATCATAATGGAAGTAGCCACCATAAATTGAGATCGCTGTTCCTTTTGTTGAATTAAGTGGAGCATCATAATATACATCCACCGCCCAAAGGTTCATGGCATGGTAGACCGTATCGTTGGCGGATGTCTTGTTCCACATCGCTTTGGATTGGTTGACGAACCCAAAGCCCACATTGAACACTTTTTTCTTCCCGAGGTATGATCCAACAGTTCCAGGGCCTGCGTTGCCTTCGATGTCCTTGAGTTGGACCATGAAGTAGCCCTGATAAGCAAGTTGGGGGATCATGGTGGAGTAACTTGAATTGGTGCCCAGGGGGTCGATAGGAATTGAAGCGGTTTGTGTAACAAATGGTTTGCTTACTGAGAACCGGTAGTCAAAGCGTCCAAGTTTTCCCTTTGCATAAACCCCCATCTTGCGCACAAACTGATCGTTGGCATCGTTGGTGGTCTCCTGAAATACGGGAGGATCAAGCAGCAGCAGGGTGCTGATGGACGAGTTAGAGAAGCGTCCAGGTCCATTCCAACCATGTAACCCTACTCCAAAATTCAATTTCTTTTTTACAATGGCATACTCGCCGACCACATCATGGAAGAAGGTTCCCACTTTGCGCGGCGACAAGTACCCAATATTGTTTTGCCCGAATTGCAGGAAGAAAAACACCCGATCGGTGAGTTGTCCACTGAGCACCAATCGTGTGCGTCGCAAACCCACATCAAAGGTGTTGCTCTCAGGTTGACCATTGACTGTCGTGCCCGGGTTGTTGTCATTGGACCGCACCCAGATCTGCGACGTGAAATTCAATTTGATGAATGCACTGCTGTCCGGGGTAAGATATGTTTTCAGTCCGTCCCGGAGTGACTTAGGAAATTGCGCCTGCGCATCGAAGACCAAACAACAAAACACCAAAAGTACACCGGAAGTGCGAAGGGTCATTGCGGCCAGATTTGAGGTTTAAGTGTTAACACCATATGAAGTGCTTAACATTGCATTAACGCACAGGTAATATTAGTGAACAATTTTGAATTTGTGGTGTTGAAGGTTCCGAGCCACAACACCTGGCTCCAGCCTGTTGGCAAGTCACTGAAAATGAACATTCTCTGAATGAAACAAGGCAGCATAAAAAGATGGATCAACCCCCAGGCAGAGGGTATTGTGCCGGACTCCGTGATCTTCTGGTTTCGCCGCGACCTGAGGCTCACCGATAATGCAGGGTTGCACGCTGCCTTGCGACACGGCAAACCTGTTGTGCCGCTGTTCATTTTTGACACTACTATCCTGGATCCCCTGGAAGACAAATCAGACCGCAGGCTCGTATTTATCCGGCAATCCCTGGAAAGACTGAAGGCGGAACTTGAGCAAATGGGTAGTTCGTTGCTGGTACTTCATGGTGACCCCGTAGCCCTGTTCAACCAGTTAACACCACT
>DNZD01000345.1 GCA_003504855.1 Cytophagales bacterium | reverse complement strand
AGCACTTCTTCTTCGCCCATGCTGTCCGGATCATTGATAGGGTCATACTTTTCCAGGGGTTTGAAAAGGGAAGTCTTTAGCCGTTCGCCGGATACCCATTGTCCGTTGATGTGTGCACCTTCACCTCCAATATGATGGAGGAACAAGGTCAGCGACTTTACTTTACTGTTGAATGATCCTTGCTGTGATCCAATGATAACTTTTCGTTCATGGGGATTGACATCAATGGTTCGGGTAGCCCAATGCCCGTGTTGGTATTCAAAGGTTGCCCCGTCATCGTCGTAATAGACGAAAGTTGAAGCGTCACCGCCACCATAAATATGTAACCGCAATTCATCGGTACTTTCCTTCGTGTGTTGCACAGGAGGTTGCATCGGTAATACGGTACCCGCTTTGATAAACACTGGAAGCCTGTGTATCGGACACTCAATAATTACTTCCTGATCGCCTGAATAAGTTGTTCCATCATACAGGGAGTACCAGGTTCCTGGCGGGAAGAACACCTTCATGAATTCTTTATTGCTTTCTACCGGTGCTACCAAAATATTAGGACCAAAAAAATACTGGTGCTGATAGGCGCCATTAAAAACACGGTAGTCGTGTGGATAGTAAATGGCCAATGAGCGTTGCACCGGCATGCCAGTTTGAGATGCTTCATGGAAAGCAGAATAAAGGTAAGGCAACAATTGATACCGAAGCCGGATGTAGTTGCGCGCAATCTGCTCAGCTTCTTCACCAAATGACCAAGGTTCTGAGTCCTTTGAATTGATCATGCTATGACCACGAAAGAAAGGTGAAAAGGAACCAATCGAAATCCATCGGGTAAACAATTTCGTGTTAGCATCACCCACAAAACCGCCTACGTCATACCCGGTAAAAGCAACGCCGGTTAATCCAAGGCTGTTCACCAACCGGATCCCCAGCATCATATGTTCATCGTAAGCAACATTATCCCCGGTCCACACAGCCGCATATCGTTGAATGCCAGAGAACGCCGAACGGGTGAGGTTAAATGGACGTTTGCCCTGCAATAACTGCGTTGCACTTTCATAGGTGGTTCGCGCCATTTGAAAGCCATACACGTTACGGGCCTTACGTGCTGTTGTTGGATGTCCATCAAATTGAAATTCAAGGTTCTCAGGAATCATATTGCCCCACGTGGCAATTTCATTCATGTCATTCCAATACCCCTCGATGCCCAATTCTGAATAACGCTTGAGTTGCCTCATCCACCAGGCCCGGGTAGCGGGATTGGTGAAGTCAGGAAAATGACACCAGCCGGGCCATACCTGCCCCGTGTAGTATTCACCATCCGGATACTTAACAAATACATCGTTGGCTTTACCATCTTCATACGCCGGGTACCCGGGTTCAGCTTTAATGCCCGGATCACACATCACCACAATCTCAAACCCCTGATCCTTTAATTGATCCAACATCCCTTTGGGATTTGGAAAATGTTTGTTGTCCCATGTAAATATTTTGTACTTGTCCATGTAATGAATGTCAAGTACAATAGCGTCGGCAGGAATATCTTTGTCACGAAAAGTCTTCGCGGTGTTCAATACTTCGGTATCCGGATAGTAACTATACCGGCATTGCTGATATCCAATGCTCCATCGGGGTGGGAGTGGAGTGCGACCGGTGAGTTCAGTGTAATGTTGAATGACCTCAGCAACCGTATCACCCGCGATAAAGTAATAGTTCATCGGTCCCGCATCAGCGGAGAAACTGGAGAAGCGATTGTTGGATGCGCCGAAATTGAAAAACGATTTGTGCGAATTGTCCAGGTATATCCCATATTGTCTTCCCTGATGAATTCCCATGTAGAAAGGCATCGAACAATACAATGGGTCTGTGGTATTATTGTATGCGTAAGCATCGGTGTTCCAGTTCTCGTATCCGTTCCCCTTTCGGTCGAGGGGCCCTGTTTTTTCTCCGAGACCGATGAAGCGCTCACCTGGCTGAAGCCTTTTATAGCTCGTCACCTGATCACCAATCCATGAAGTTCCCAATCCGGCATCATCCTCATTGAGAACGTGGCCATGAATATCACGAAAGCGAAAGCTGGCGTTTTTTTTATCGATCTCTAATTCAATGACGCTCGTCTTTAGGGTGATCTGACCGTCCGTTTGATTGATTTGCACAACGGGTTGATTGGACGCAGGCAACACGGTGTATGAGAAAGAATCAGACTCTTCTTCTCTGGCTATGGTTACCCTGATAATATGATCAGACCAAGCTTGGACTTCGAAGTACCCGAAAGTTGTGCTGGCTTTGAATCCGTTGGGTGTAATGGAACTATCCCGGACTTCGCCTAGTCTTTTACTGATGGACATGAGGAATGGCTTATTTAGCCAAATAAAGGCAAAACAGACCGAGTTGGTGCTTTGGCCTCCTCAAAAGTTAAGCAATCGATTGCGCTATTTTTTCCTGACAGATTTGCGGATAGAGCTATCACGGACAATGAGCTTTGTCTTTAGCACCTTTGTCTCAGGCTTAGGTTCCTGCTCCTTGTCACCAGCTTCGATCTGGCGAATCAGCAAACGGGCAGCTTCTTGTCCCATTTCAAAGCCAGGCTGGTCAACGGTAGTCAGGGGAGGCTCAATAAGTGGCCCGTAAGACCAGTTGCTAAATCCGACCAGGCCGATATCCT
>DNZD01000170.1 GCA_003504855.1 Cytophagales bacterium | reverse complement strand
AAAAAAAATACAAAAATCGCGCCAGGCGCCCGGTTTAATACCGGAGCACCCAGACGGTGTTTCCATAGTCACTCTTCGCAGCATCAGCGTTGGTTTGGGCCGAAGCAAATGAATCGTGATCAGCGATGGCCAACCGATAAAAGTTCTTGCCGCCAAACGGAGGGATAATCTTGGTACTAACACCCTTCTCACTCAGTTTTTTGGCATAATCCATCAGCAAATCATCATCAATGTCGCTGGTGACAATAACGTAATAACGACGGGTAGGCGCTGTTAGTGTTTCAATGGTGCCAATTACAGGCTTGGCATTAGCCAATTCCTGCTGCCGGCGGCGTTCCTCTGCCTCCTGTTTTGCCCGGGCTTCCGCTTCCTCCTTCTGTTTTTTCTGCAGGGCTAGTTCTTTGGCCTGCTTTTCTTTGGCTAACCGTTCTGCTTCCGCGCGGGGGGCCCAAACGAAATTGTAAATCAGGTAACCTGCCGCGACCACCACGAGGATTACGGCTACAATCAGAATAGCCGGAGATTTTGACTTAGTCTCTTCCATACCATCTACACCATCCATGTCGGTGGAGCGGGTCTCAGTTTCATAAGAATGGCTTGGGGTTGGTTCCGGTGCAGCCACTGACTCTTGCGTATGAGTTTCAGATGCTTCGGCGGCCGGTTGATCGAGGGGCTTGTAGTCGAGATCAGGCAAACCGAAATTATCCGATGAATTGTCAACCGGGTCGTTGGTTCCTTCTTCGTTGGAATCCTTGCTGGCCATGGTTTGAGGGGTTAGTTGAGGTTATAGTTCTATCAAAATTAAGCGAAAAATAGGAATATTTACTACTTGATCACCGGTTAAAAGCTCCAACTCACGCCCAACAACACCTGCGTTCCCCGGCTATTGTAACTCTGATACAAGGGATACTTATTTGACAACAAATTGTTTCCGTGAACAAACGCAGATACCTGTTTAGAAAAGAAGTAACGTGCCTTCAAGCTCAAGTCCAGTGCGGCATCAAGGCTCTTAATGGTATTGGATCCGGGATCAAAAGTCTTCATCCCTCCCTGAGCAACGAGCCCACCTTCCAGGATGATCTTGTCGTAAAGGTTATACCTGGCCTGAGAACTTACCCGATACGTGGGGCGGTGCCAGGCATCCAACAAAATGTCAGTGTCGTAACTGAAATAGTCAGCCCGCAACAGAAAGTAAAATGAGGACGGTGCGCCCACACTTATCTCGGCAAAGGGGTTCATCCGACGCGTATTATGGTCATACACCAGCATGAACTTATCAAACAAAATTCCCGCATCCACCCCCCCTGGATTAAGGTTGTCTCGTACAGTTTGATAAAAGTACAGATTCTTTATTGCTGCCATGGAAAAACCTGTATGCACGGATACCTGCCTTCCCAACTTACCCTGCAGTCCCGCTTTAAATTCCAGCGATCGGTTGGTATTGGTAATAGGCAAATTGGAGTCAACCCAGGCATTTTCCTTCCGTACATCATTCAGTGAAACTTTGTCGATATCGCCAGTCGCCCATCCATAGACCTGCAAGGAAGTTGTCAGGTTGTAAGCTACCTTCAGGTTGGGATACAGATGGAATGACTTAGATCCAGCGTAGGAGTCACTCTGAACAGCCACGTTAGCACCAGCGGTGATTCGTAAACCCTGGAGTGGCTCGAACTGGTAAGCTGGCTTCACCCTAAGCAATTGTCGGTCAGCATTGGTGATCATAGAGTCTTTGCGTGAAATGAAAAACAAATCACCATCAATTATCACACGTCTGCTATCAGAAATCCGGTAAGCACTTACCAAAGCAATCGAAGACTGCGACTCGCTTGTACGAAAGTGATCCTGCAGGAAGCCAAAAGATCCGGTTAACTTGTAGTTGAAGTCGCCCGGCTTGGTGTTTTCGAGACCAATCTGCAATTGATAATTATTCCAGCTCTGTCGCAAATAGTCGCGCTTGATATCCGTGGCAGGCTGATAACCGTAAAAATACATTCCCATCCAATCGGCTCCGGCTCGTCCAGACACGGTGACAGCGGACCCCATCCACTTTCCAAAAATCTCTCCCTGACCGGCGCTGCTGGCAGAATTTTTACCATCCACCGGTCCAGTGCCAAAACTCCGGTTCACCAGGTGTGCACTTAGAAATTTATTCCGATCACGCTTGGTGCTGATTGCACCTTCTGCAAACAAGGAGCCATAGTTACCAGCACCCGCACTCAGATAATTCCCGAACAATGGCGCAATTTCCTCCTGAGAGAGCTTCAAAGGCCGTACCGTTGGTTTGTAGTCCGTTGTTGTAAATGTGAGATTAGCCGGCTGGTAGGTAATCGCTGGTTGTATGGGTTCATAAGGCCGCTGGGGTACCTTTTCAAATCCTCGGTTGGCCACCGGAAGAACAATCTTGCGGTCTTTCACGATCTGAATTTCAACGTCTTTGATCTCTCCCTGGTCAGCTTTCTCCCACCCCTCAGTTTGCTGGCCAATAGAAAGCTTGGGCATGACACACCCAATCAAGATAATGCAACCTAATAGCCAATATCGAATGGATGATTGTTTCTTCATTTGTCGCGGTCTGTTGAATCTGTTTTGGCCTTTAGACGAAGTTCGTCCTGCTCAATTTTTTTCAACTTTTCACTGGCGAGGTCTTTCACTTCCTGGGTGGGGAAATTATCCACAAGGGACTTCAAGGTCCCCTTGGCCTGGAATATCTCATTGGTGGCTACATAATTGTCAGCCAGCAAGAGGAAGGCTTTGCCCACCCACTCGGTATATGTAGAGAATTCTGATTTTACCCCAAGCAATGTCTCATAGCATTGCTTATGTTCTTTGGTAAGATAAAATATCTCCCCAAGGAGGTACTTGGCCTCGGCGCCATATTCATCGTGGGCTGCATTAATGGTATTAATGAACTCATCTTTGGCCGTCTCATAGTCTCCTTTCGCCATGGCCGATTTGCCGAGGTACAACGAGGCTTTGTTTTGTGAGCCCACGTTCACGTTTGATTGGTTCAGCAGCTTACGGGCATAGACATCTGCAGAATCATATTGTGCCAGCAGGTAGTAGGATTCCATCAGTCCATTCCAGGCAGTGTTTTGTTCCTTCTTGTTAGCCGCAATCAGCTGAAGGCGCTGGAATGATGCAGCAGCTTTGTCGTAGTTGCCCAGCTTGAAAGTCAGTTCTGCCTGACGGCCTACTGTTTTGTTGATGAACGTAAAAGTAGATTCTGCTGAAATTTCATTGTATAACTCCAGTGCTTTGGCAAATTCCTTCAGGCGATAATAAGATTCTGCCTGATAGTAGCGTGCCTCCATTCGCCTGGGGCTTTCGGGATAATTCATAGCGTACGCGCCGCGTTTATCAGCTGCTGACGTGTATGATTGACTAAAATACAGATTCTTCGCGGCCTCAAATTCAACGACCTCAATCCCTGCGGCATCCGGATTGATCGCCTTGAACTGCGCGAGGTATTTGTCAAATTCACCATTGCGTTTGGCAAGGTTCAAGGCCTCTTGCAATGGAAGCAAAATATCTTGTGACGCCGGGTGTGTCGGGTATTTTTCCAACACTTCGATATAGTCATTGGCCGTCGCATCGTACTTTTTAAGGTTGTAGTTAGCGGCTGCCCTTCGCGTGTACGCATACGGCACCCAGCGCGAAGATTTCGCTGTAGTGATTAATGAGGTGAAGCGAGTGACCGCCCCTGCATAGTTACTCTGTTCAAAATCCAACTGACCCCGCTTGAACATGGCTTCTTCCGCATACCGTGAGCCGCGCGTAGCCGCAACGATGTCTAACTCTGAGGCCGCATCGGTATAGCGACCTTCCATGGTATGGATGATACCTTGCTGCAAATGCACATAGTCTGCATCAAGGGTACCCAATTGAATTGCTTTGCGATAACTCAACAATGCCTCGCCATTTGCTTTTCGGGTGTAGTAGCAATCTCCCAGGCGTATGGCGGCATCCGGGAGACGTGAATCATTATTTGCAGCCTTACCCACAAACTCCTTAAAACTTGTCAATGCCTGCTCGTACTGTTGCTGGTTATACCGTGCGTAGCCAAGACCATACCGGATATCATTGCGCAAGGATGCAGCAGGCGCGGCGCCCAGGGCACGTTCATAAAAACCAACAGCCTGCTCATACTTCTTCCCTATCGAATACGATTCACCGAGCCAATAGGCGGCCTCGGCTTCCAGCGATGGATCAACTGGTACTTCGAGTGATTTCTGCAGAAATTGAACCGCATTGATATAATCTTCCTTATTAAAATAGTCAGTGCCTTTGAGGTACGTTGCTTTTTGGTAGGCCCTGTCCACAGCCGGCGATCTGCGTGGCAACGATTCAATGTATTCGATGGCCCTATTAAAATTGTTGGCATTGACATAGGCCTGTGACAGCAGCTCACGGGTCTCCTGTTGATGGCCAGATTGGGGATACCGCTTGAGCAGTCCTTCAAACTCTGCTATAGACTCGTCGGCACGACCCAATTCGTAATTTACTTTAGCTGACAGGAACAGGCTCTCCTCAGCAATCCGGGCATCGATGGTAGTGTTCTTAACGTTTTCAAATGCAGTAAGGGCCAGTGGCTTCTCTTTTCGCTGCAAATAGATGAGACCGATCAGGTAGGACGCACTGGTCCCAATGGTGTCCAGGTCTGATGCCGAGGCTTTCAGGTATTGAAGGGCATGGTCGGTATCCTTCTGCCTGAATGCTGTTGAGCCGGCCCGGAAGAGCACCCCCCGGTCCGCCTTCCTCGCTTCATCGTCGAGGTAGTCGATATATAGAGGCAATGCCTTGCCGAAATCATTCTTGCGATAATGCGTTTCGGCTGCCAACAGAGAAATTTCGGCGGCGGATGAGATACCCTCTTTGCTCAGTACGGTGGCGGTATAGGACAACAACTGATCGTAGGACTTCTGCTTATAATAAACGTACGTGATCAAGACCGGAACAATAGTGGCGTATGACGGATTGGCCTCGGCACGTTGCAAGTCAATCAACGCATTGGCATAGTCCGACTGAGAAGATTCTATGAATCCGGCGTAATAACTCGCTGCAGGCCCGTACTGACCACCCAAGCCTTTGATCGCATTGAACTGATCGAGTGCTTCCTTGAATTTCCGCATCGTAAACAAACTATACCCCCACCTGAAGTGGCCGGTGTTTTGTTCTTCGCGGGACAGGGTTCGAAAGTCGACCTTGGCAAAGTAGGTGGAACTCCGGCTGTAGTTCTTCTCATAGTAATAAAAGGTGGCTAGCTCATAATTTGCGGCCACTGATTTGGGCGAAAGCGGATATTGGTCAATATATGCCTCCATCATTCGCTCACCGTCCATATGGTACATGTGCACAGCACACAAAGCCTGGTAGTATTGGGCGTCAGCTCTTCGTGATCCGGCCCGGTCGGGATATGTGAGGTATTCGGTCAACAGTCTATAGGCGGCACCATAAGCACGGTGGGCCACCAGATCCAGGGCGTCGGTGTAACCTTTTTCAATAGTTTGGGAAGACACAGGTTCCTGACCCATTCCGGGCAACCGGCAAATCAGAAACAGGATAAGTACGATCGTACTTCTCGTCATTGTCATTTTCTCTCTGAACTAACAGAACCGGTTTTTATTGCCGGATTCAGTTTAAAAAATTAACTACGTGCAGTCTAAAAAATCGGGGTAGCACGAAATCAAAAATAAGCATTCCTGCTGAAATTCCCATCCCGGAAACGCCAGAAGTGAGATTACACCCGTTCAACGGATCAACCGCACCACAAGTTCTTTAAGTATTTCTCCTTCGTCGGCCGTACCAGATTGTACGCCCTTGAGTTTAAGGTCGGTTTCGCGCAGCAGCGAGATGTTTTCTGTTATCTTCTGCAAAGGGTAATTTCTCAAAGCAATCATATAATCGCCTGCAGCAAACGGACTGATTCTTAAGGTACTAACCAGCTCTTCCTTGGTCCTGCTGGACGTTGCCGCCGCGAGCAGAAGTTTGTTGTAAAAACTGTACAAAAAAGCAACCAGCATAATCAATGGATTCTTTTTCGTATTGGAGGAGAAATACTCAGCAATTCGGTAGGAACGATAAAGATCAAGGTTAATCAAGGCCTTTTGTAACTCAAAAATGTTGTATTCCCGGCTCATCCCTACCTGTGACATCACAAATTCGGCTGTCAGCGTCTCTGCAGTTTTCCTGCCAATTAACATCTTATCCACCTCATTGGCCAGGCGGTTTAAGTCATTGCCGACTGCCTCACACAGCACCTGAATACCTGCATCCTCCATGGCAAAGCCTTGGGCATGGATGTATTCACTTACAAACTCGGGCAGTTGGTTCTCATAAGGTTTCTTAAAAGTCGCTGACAAGGCAAGTTGTTCAGCCTTCTTGCCAAGTTCTTTGCGCTTATCAAGGGTTTTGTACTTGTGACATAACACCAACACGGTGGTCGGGTTTGGCTTAGCGAGGTAATCCAGCAGCAACTTCTGTCCCATCTCCTTGCTGAGATCCGGGATGTCCTGTGCTTCGCGCACAATCACCACCTGGCGTTCGGCCATCATTGGGAATCGGCGGGCATGGTTCAGGATTGTGCTGACCGGTGATTCCTTTCCATAGATGACAACCTGGTTAAATCCTTTTTCAGCATCACTTAAGATATTTGACTCTATATAATTGGAAATCAGATCAATATAATACGTCTCCTCGCCTTGAAGCAGGTAAACAGGAGCGAATTTCCGGGACTTCAGGTCGGAGAGTATTTTCCTGGCGACAGTATCCATCATCGTGAAGATTTAGATCGCAGATCAAATGCGCTCACAGCACCAACGATGGCACCGGATAAGTGAGATTCCCAGGAAATCCAGGGATTAGTAGGCAGTACACCATAGAAAATTCCACCGTACATAGCAAAAATTAAAATAGAGATAATGAGCGACCACACCTGCCCGCGCAGGAAGCCAAAGAAAATCAAAAAAGCAGAAAGTCCATAGACAAGTCCGCTGGCCCCAATATGATAAGATACCCGGGGGCTAAAAAGCCATACCAGGACATTGGTAATGAAGTAGCATCGGAAGAAAACGGTACCTCCTATTTTGGGATAAAAGAAGAACAAGACTGATCCCAGAAACAAAAGCGGAACTGAATTCGAGATCAGGTGGGTAAGGTTGGCATGGATCATTGGCGCTGTAAATATCCCGATCAATCCAGACCAGGTTCTTGGAAGTATGCCGAGCCATCCAAGATCTATTCGGTAGAAAACCTCCATGGAAAAGGCAAGCCACATGATAAAGACAAGGCGAATAGGGACAATTGAGCTGCCAAAAACGCCCCTGGAGCTGGCCATTTATACTAGCCTTTAGATACAGGCTCAATAATCATGGGAAGATTAATTAGCGCAGATTCTTCTTCTCCAATAGAATTAATACCCAGAACCCCGCCAGACGATTGTGCTATTCGCCTGGCTACGAAACGGAGGCAACGAAGGTATTCTTTCGCAAAGGTGGGATTCAGCCTTGGTAAGACTGGATTAAGGCCCTTGAGTTCTCCGATAATCGTTTCGTTACGCGCTGCTGGTTCCTGCGGAAGTCCCTGAAGGACAATCTTAAATTTATCTTCAAAGTCTTCCGCTGCCATTCTAAACAGGGCTGACACCTGCTCCTTCTTACGGGCGGATTCCGCGAGTTGAATGGCTCCCTTTACCTCCTGCGCATCAATTTGCTCATCAGCTCCAGCGATCAAAATACATACCAACAATGGTGCTTTCATCATAAGCTCCTGCTCTGAACCCGAAAGCCTATCCAACTCAGTCAACATACCTCTGCGCTCATTAAACCAATACAGATCAATTCCGGTTCAAAATTACCAGTTTCTGGTACACTACCGATTTGCCCGGACCAGCAATAGCCACGATATAGATGCCATTGGCCAAACTGCTGATATCCACCGTGCGCGTCTGATCAATCAGATCATCAAAATCACCTGACTTCAGAATCACTCCACGCTGGTCAATGAGTTTCCAGCTAAAGCCTTCTGCTGTTTTACCTTCCGGCAACAAGAGGCTAAATGAACCTGAGGCAGGGTTAGGATACAACGTAATACCGTTTAAAGCAGTTGGCGTAACGACCGGCTCTATGCCCGTAACTGGTGCGCCCTGTTTGTTGGATGCAGGCCTGATAATTGATTGATAAATTTCTTTGGTGTTCTTATCCTGAACGTATGCCACCAGGGTGAGTCGTCCAGGGTTAGTGATCGGAACATCAATAACGACATTGTTTCGTTGGTGAGAGAATGGTGGTCCACCCTTCACAAAATTGTTTGAAATGGTCTGACCATCTGCTCCAAACAATTGTTTTCGCAGCACATTCTTAAACGTACCGGTCTGCTTTTCAACCAGCAATACCTGCGCGATCAACGGTGCGTTAAAATTCTGTTTAGCCACAATATCGAGGCCCACAGAAATCATGTTATTTGTTGATGCCGGGTATTCCGTCAGGATAAGATCAAAGAGCGGGTCCTTCAGCGCTCGGCGATCAATTTCAACGCGACTGAGGTCATTATAGCTTCCCTTGAATTTGACGCCATCCAGGATACCATCCATGATCGTGGCAGGGGGTTGAGAAACTCCATAGAAAAGTGAGCGCGAGGCCGGATCGGTTGGATTATCCGCATTCAAAGGATCAGCGCCGGGAAAACCAATATGATACTGTACATAATTGAAGTCGGTTGAATCATGTACTGTAAACTGATCGAGGAACAGCTTATCGATTTGCGCATCCGCATCCGTACTGGCTTTGAGTGAGGAGTTGGTAAAGTGCTCAACAAGGACATTGCGTGCCTTATCCCCGACAAACACATTATCAAAAGCGAAACCATCTAACTGAACCCCCGGCGGATTGGTGCTGTTACTTCCATATGCGATACGAATGCGAACCTGATCCCTATCAATCTTAGGTATCATATCGAGGTTAAACCTTGCATTTCTCCATCCATTGGTGGGGTCTGTCCATCCGTAGTTACCAATGGGCTGCAACCCGGGGTTGGAGGGGATACCCTGACCATCGAACCAGTTGATGCCTTCATCGCGGGACAATTGACCTTCGGGAGGGCCAACAATTCGCCAATTCACTCCACCGTCAGTGGAGTATTGTAATACTGCACCGTCCAGGTTATGCTCACTGTCGCTCCAGATATCCAGTGAAATCATGGGGCGAATCAGGTTACGCAAATCAAAGCATGGACCGTTGACTGCGGATTGCTCGTTGGCAAAATAGGAATTGGCATTCCCTCCAGTCCACCAAACCTTGGTACCTGCAGCTGCGACATTAATGTGCGAGCCCGTCGGCGGCCCCCAGATCCAACTTGTATCGCTGGGCTGTTTGGCTTCAGCTATCCAACCACCGTTCGAAAGCTCAAACCCTTCCTGATAGGCACTGCCGGCCAGGGGTGTGACCGTAGAGTACGGAAGGATAAATACTTTCTGGGTCTGACTGTTATTACACAGGTCATCTGTTATGACCGTCAATTTGGTAGTATAGGTACCGAACGATGTATACTTGTGGTTGGGTTTCTTATAGCTACCTGAGGTTCTTCCTCCGTTTGCTCCTGGTGGTACGGAACCTGCTGCGGTTCCGGTCAACACATCACCGTCACCAAAATCCCAGGTATAAGTGTCTACATGCGATACGGTTCCAGGATTTGTCTTGTCGACAAACTTGGTACTATCATTATTGCAAATTACCGACCAGTTAAAGTCAACCACCGGCACATCCCCTACCCGTATAGGCTTTGTCGCTTGCGCACTGCATCCATCCAGCGTGGTAACGGTGAGTTTGACATTGTACACACCGGCATTACTATAGGTATGGCTTGTTGT
>DNZD01000284.1 GCA_003504855.1 Cytophagales bacterium | reverse complement strand
AAGTAGGCATTGGTCCGAAGGTGTGTCCACATTTTGGATCCGGAAATGTCTTTCCATCCCTTGATTGGATCGGGCGTGGTAATCACATAGATGGCGTCCTCAGGTACGAGGCCCAGGGCATTTTCGGCCGTCGCCCTTGTCGTGTACCATTGATAGGCGAACCACACTGCTCCTACCAGGAATCCCAGAATCAGTGTCCATTTGATGAATTTTCCCATAGTGCAAATGACTTCGAAAGTAAGAACAATTCTACTTCATTCCATTCATCCCCGGCCAAGTCCGGCGTCAACAGAAGCGGAGATACTCTTTGCTGAGAAATGTATATTGCACCATGGGCAAAGAACAACAAACGTACGATGCCATCGTCATCGGATCGGGAATCAGTGGCGGGTGGGCAGCCAAAGAGTTGTGTGAACATGGGTTGAAAACCCTCGTGCTTGAACGCGGGCGGAATGTTGAACACCTCAAGGACTACCCTACCATGACCAAAGAGCCCTGGGAATTCAAGCACCGGGGTCAGATGACACGTGAATTTCTTCAGGAAAATCCATTGATCAGCAAGGCCGCCGGATTTGGTGAAGACACGGCCCATTTCTTCGTGAAAGATCCAGACCATCCCTATGTTCAGGAAAAACCTTTCGACTGGATCCGGGGATATCAGGTAGGTGGCAAATCACTTACCTGGGGTCGCGCCTGCCAGCGGTGGAGCGATTTTGAGTTTAGTTCGCCTGCCCGTCTGGGATACGGGCATGATTGGCCCATCCGTTACAAGGATGTTGCTCCGTGGTATTCCCATGTAGAAAAGTTTATTGGTGTTTGCGGTAACGCCGATGGATTCGAAGCCATGCCAGATGGCGAGTTCCTTCCTCCCTTTGACCTGAACTGTGTGGAGCAACATGTCTCGAAAGTTTTTCGCGAACAATTTGGTCGACACCTCGTGCAAGGGCGATGGGCTCACTTGTCGGTACCCAATCCGTTGCATGAAAGTCAGGGCCGGGGCCGGTGCCAGTCGCGGAACCTGTGCATGCGTGGATGCCCGTATGGAGGTTACTTCAGTTCCAATGCCTGCACCTTGCCTTGGGCGGCTAAGTCAGGGAACCTTACCATCCGACCTTTTTCCGTAGTGCATAGCATAATCTATGATGAAGCCAAGGGCAAAGCTACCGGTGTGCGTGTGATTGACACCAACACCCATGAGTCCATAGAATATCATGCCCGCATCATTTTTGTAAATGCTTCAACCATCAACAGCAACCTTATCCTGTTGAACTCCAGGAGCAACCGTTTTCCTCAGGGCCTGGGCAATGACAGCGGAGCATTAGGCAAGTATGTTGGCTTTCACCTGTATCGCGGTGGCGTCGGTGGTGAAATAGATGGTTTTGAAGACAAATACTACTATGTGCGCAACCCGACCGAGCCCATTCTCGCCAATTTCCGCAACCTGCAGAAACAGGATACTGATTTTGTGGGCGGGTATACCACCTTCATGAGTGCATACCGCACGCGCGGACGTCAGCCTGAAGATGGATCTGGTATTGGCGCCGACTTCAAAACCGCAGCTTCACAGCCTGGCCAATGGAAGATCTATGGATATATGCAGGGTGAAACTATCCTGAAAGAAACGAACACCGTTTCCTTAAGTCCGGATAAAACCGATCAGTGGGGTATTCCACTCATAGTAACGAATGTGGGCTATGATGAGAATGATGAAAAGATGATCCGTGATTTCCTCACAGAAACCAGTAACATGCTGGCGACAGCAGGTTTCAAGAACATTGAAGCCCATGATAACAAACAGGCGCCGGGCCTCGATATTCACGAGATGGGTGGAGCGCGCATGGGGAAAGACCCCAAATCCTCCGTGCTCAATGAATGGAACCAGGTACACGCCTGCAAAAATGTTTTTGTTACCGATGGGGCATGCATGACCAGCACGGGCAACCAAAGTCCATCGATTTTATACATGGCACTAACAGCACGTGCCGCGAATCATGCTGTGGAAGAAATGAAAAAAGGTAATCTTTAATGTATGAAAAGACGTCAGGCCATTACGACATCAGCTGCCTTGTTGGGTGGTATGTACCTGGGCACGCGTTGGCTCACAGGTTGTGCACCGGAAAAACATCCGGACCTCTTCTCACCAGAAACTACAGCCCTGCTCAATCAAGTTGGAGAAATAATCATACCAGCTACTCCTGGGTCGCCTGGGGCTTCTGCCGCGCATATAGGAGAATTCATGCAAGTGATGGTGGCTGATTGTTATGATGAGGCGCATCGGAATGTATTTGCCGATGGTGTGCACGAACTGACAAGTAAAAATTTTATGGATTTGAATCAAGCGGCACAAATAGATTTTCTCGTGGAACTGGAAAAAGAAGCTTTGAATTATAACGAGCGCCGCGCTGAACATAGTCCTAAACATTACTTCAGTCTGATGAAAGACCTGACCATGCAGGGTTATTTTAGTTCGGAAGTTGGTGCCACTACCGCCCTCAGACACGTGCCCATACCTGGACGTTATGATGGCTGTATCGACTACGTGGTCGGGACTCCTGCGTGGGCCAATCAAGGATAAGGATAAGTGATACTTAACAAGTTCCATATGAAATACACCCCATTTTTAATCGCCGCTCTCCTTTTCATGGCGGCCATGCCAGTAGACAATCCACAGGACGGCTGGATTTCACTACATGATGGTAAGACCACGAAAGGATGGCATTCCTATGGCAAGAGCAGCGCCGGCGAGGCCTGGGATGTTCAGGACGGCGCGCTGCACCTGAAGCCTGCCCGGATGAATGGATATCAAACACAGGGAGGTGGCGATCTCGTGACGGATGCGGCGTATGAGAACTTTGAGCTGAAACTGGAATGGAAAATTTCGAAAGACGGCAACAGCGGCATTATCTTTTATGTACAGGACGACAAAGCCAAATACCAGGAGACGTGGATGACAGGCATCGAAACCCAGGTGCTAGACATTGTGGGCAATGAAGACAGCAAGAGCTTCAAGCACGATGTGGCTGATTTATATGACCTGGTGCCCTGTACTTCACATCCGGCCAGGCCCTTTGGAGAATGGAACCGCGTAAGGATGAAGAGCCTGAATGGCAAACTCGAGATCTATCTCAACGACACGCTGGTGCTGAGCACGACCCTGTGGGATGATGCCTGGAAGAAGCTGGTGCGGGAAAGTAAGTTCAAAGATATGCCCGGGTTCGGACGTTTCAGGAAAGGGCATATTGCGTTACAGGACCACGGTGCAGAGGTATGGTACAGAAACATCATGATCAAACCACTATAAAATCAGAACGATAAATACCTATGAAGCAAGTCAACGTTGTTATTCTCGGCGCTGGATTCATCAGCGATATTCATGTTGAAAGTTATCAGCGCTTTGTGCCTGAGGCGCGGTTGGTAGGTGTATTTGCCCGTGACTTAAACAAAGCCCGTGCGTTTGCATCCAAACATCACATTCCCAACGTATATGATTCCATCGACAAGGCCATCACCGAATCCGGTGCGGACATCGTCGATATTTGCCTTCCCAACTTTCTGCACGCCGAGGCTACCTTGAAGGCAGCGGCTGCGGGTAAACATATCATCATCGAGAAACCTTTGTCAGTTACCCTGGAAGAAGCCGATACCATGCTGGAGGCCTGCCGCAAAGCGAAGGTGAAACTGATGTATGCTGAAGAACTGTGCTTTGCACCCAAGTACGAGCGTGTGCGCAGCCTTGTAAAAGAAGGTGCCGTTGACAAAGTGTACATGTTAAAGCAATCAGAGAAGCATTCGGGCCCCCACTCCGATTGGTTCTATGATGTGGACCGTGCAGGTGGTGGTGTGTTGATGGATATGGGCTGTCATGCCGTGGGCTGGTTTCGGTGGATGCTGAACAATGCCAAAGTGAAAAGCGTGTATGCGAGCATGTCTACCGTGCTGCATGGTGGCCGCACAAAGGGTGAAGACAATTCTGTCATGATTATCGAGTTTGAGAATGGCGTCACCTGCGTGGCAGAAAATAGTTGGGCCAAACACGGTGGCATGGACGACCGCAG
>DNZD01000167.1 GCA_003504855.1 Cytophagales bacterium | reverse complement strand
CTGATGGCGATATGAAAGGCCAGACTCGTTCGTATTCTCGGCAAATAGGGTATGCTGCACACGGTTGATCTCCCTTCCTGGCTGGACTCCATCTGCCTGATTGAGTTTCAAAGTCTGATTGGTGGGCACATTCAACAAAATACTGACGGTTTGATCCGGCCAGCGCACCTCCACTGAATCAACTACAGCAATTTCTCCCAGACCAAAGTTTAGACGTGAATCAACGGTTGACTGAAAACCCCTCATAGGCGCCAACTCCTGATAATATTGCTGTCCATGATGCCTGATAGTAACCTGTGTTCCAATGGCACTCGTATTCATGCCTTTGCCTTTAAGTGTTACTTTCAAGTAGTTATTCTTTACCAACAATGTATCCGACAGGTTTCGGTAAATAAATGAAGGCATATTGACATTGTTCACCACCAGATCCAGGTCTCCATCATTGTCAAGATCACCGTAGGCTGATCCACTGGAAAAACCGGGCTGTCCCAAACCCCAAGGTGTCGCCTGGTTGCGGAAAGTGAGATCCCCCATATTTTCAAACGCATAATTGGAAAGCGGTTCGGAAGGTATGGAGTCAACCAACTGCTTGATCACCCTTCCCTCCCGTTGCAAGATCTTTCTGACCGCTTCAGGGTCAGCCATAAAATTGATGTAATCCTGATCCAACAAGTCCTTGAAGATGCCATTGGCGACAAACAAGTCCTTGTACCCATCATTATTCAAATCCGTAATCAAGGCACCCCAGCTCCAATCGGTAGCATGAACACTGGCAAGGCGTCCTATCTCACTAAATGTTCCATCTCCGTTGTTTAGTTGGAGCACATTACGGGGAAACTGCCTGAAATATCCGGCCTGCTGATTGAGTTGGTATTTTTGCCAGTTCTCGAACTGGGCTTTGGTTTTGATGCGCCCTTCGGTCTCGGGAAGCATCTCTGTTACAAAAATCTCGGGAAATCCATCATTATTAATGTCCGCAATGTCTGCTCCCATGGAGCCCATACTAATTTCCTGAATAGCATTCTCCAGCGTCTCCGTAAACGTGCCATCCTGGTTGTTGATGTATAAGTAGTCTTTCTCAAAAAAATCATTCGAAACATAAATATCATCCCACCCATCTTTGTTAAGGTCACTCACGGTGACGCCAAGGCCAAACCCGATAGAACTTCCATAAATACCTGCTGGTTTGCTTACATCCGTGAAATGCCCCTTATCATTCCGATACAGGCGATTCCCACCCAACTCATCCCGTATATTGCGCTGGTCCTTTCGGAGGTCATAATTACCTACTGACCTGAACGAATTGTTAAGTAAATAACAATCCAGGTCACCGTCTTTGTCGAAATCAAAAAAGACAGCATGTGTTGACAGGCCTTTGTCGTTAACACCAAACTCAGCGGCACGTTCAGAAAACGTCAGGTCTTTATTATTGATAAATAACTCATTATTTCGTCGCTGTCCCTTTGGATCACCAGACTTACACACATAGATATCGAGCCAACCATCGCCATTGAGATCAATCAGACTAACCCCGGTAGACCATATACCTATGGAGGAAAGCCCGGCTGATTCAGTGATATCACGAAACTTGAAATTGCCCAGATTCAGGTACAATCTATTGGACACTTGATTGCCGCAAAAAAACAGGTCCGGCAGGCCATCATTATTAATGTCCCCGATTCCTACCCCAGCACCATTATAAAAACTGCGATAGGTGTACACATTGAACTCTTCACTGTAAGTAAGGTTATTGGCAAAATCTATGCCTGTAGAATCGGCGGGCATTAATTGAAACAGCGCCGGGGCTGGAGGTACACTGTGTTCATCCGTTGAACAACCCATCACCATCAAGCTGATGAGCAGCGCACAGAATAACCACCTTATAATCATAAACACAAAGGACAGACAAAGCTGGGGCAAATACAAAAAAAATAGAGCAAGTGAATAATCACTTGCTCTACTCTCTAATCTAACCTATTTGGCTTAGTAGCCGGCGTTCTGCTTCAGCGGGTTCTTAGTTCCAGCTGTTGCAGTAATTTGAGAAAGCGGGATCGGGAAAAGGTTCAGGTGACCATCTGCAGGGTCCAAAGCAGGCTTACCGAACCAAATCTTACCATACTTACCGAAACGAACGAGGTCGCTTCTTCTCCATGCTTCTGAGAACAATTCACGTCCACGCTCAGCGAGGAACTCATCTGGATCCAGGCCGCCTGTAGCTGCAACACCCGTGGTGGTGTAGTTAGGCATACCTGTACGTGCGCGCACCTGGTTTACCAGTGCAACGCCAGTAGCGTCGGTGTAACCGTTTTTGCGGAACAAGCACTCAGCTTTGTCGAGGAGCACATGGCCGAGACGGAAGACCGGGAAGTCATTGTCAAGGTCAGGGAGCGAACCTACAGCAAACTGGAACTTACCAAGTCGGGCACCTGCCTGACGGAGAGCATTGGGAAGGAATTGATTTACCTTGGGGGTGAAAATAACGGTTTCACCATCAGGGTCATTAAGATTTGTATCAGCATTTCCCTTCTCATAACTGCCATCTAAAACCTTAGTAACACCATCAGCAGCATACTGCTGTCCAACGATAAACGCTTTGATACGCTTGTCATT
>DNZD01000384.1 GCA_003504855.1 Cytophagales bacterium | reverse complement strand
GTCTGCGAGTTCACGATTCTGACGAAATATCTCTTCACCAACCGTTCGCAGTGTCTCTTCATATCCCGGCTTCAGCAAACGATCGAGCTTTACCAACTCGCCGGTTTTGGGATCGAGGTTGATAAATGCAACGAGGTTGTTTCCGTGAGCACCACCGGTGTAGGACTCCTCAGTGTATTGTAAGCTTAGCAATGAGTCACCAAACAGCAGCAGACTGATATCGATGTTGCGCTGCCAACTCCCACCCCCATCAGGGAATTCTTTCTTAAAGTCGGCATAATCCTTCTGGAAGCCCTCTCCCAACAATTCAAAGCTGTCCCGGGGATCGTCAGCGTCACCACGTACCAACAGAACAATCTTCTGCTGGATGCGATCCTGAACCAATTGTTCCAGTCCGGGAAACTCCGGATAGTTGACGGTAAACCGGGAACAGTTCGTGGAGTCATATTCACACCCTTTGGCGGACTCCGAAACAAAACTCTTCATCTTCACAGTCTTATCCAGCCGTGATTGCGTGCAACCGGCCAGCAACAGGGATGCGAAGAAAAAGACTCTTATCCGACTCATGACTTCTTATTGAGTACCTCCAGGAGTTTACGCCTCAATTCGGCACCTCGCAAGTTCTTGGCCACAATAATACCATTCGGATCAACCAGCACACTGAAGGGAATGCCTTCGATGTTGTAGTCGGACACAGGCTGAGATTGAAAATACTTGAGGTCTGATACCTGTGTCCATCCCAATCCATCTTCCTGAATAGCATTCACCCAATCCTCCCGCACCCGATCCAGGGACACTCCCAGGATATCAAATCGATCGCCTTTGAACTCTTTCCAGGCCTTCACGACATTGGGATTTTCCTGACGGCACGGGCCGCACCATTTGGCCCAAAAATCAACCAGCACGTATTTTCCCCGATAAGAAGAAAGTGTTACCAGTTTGCCACTGGGATCTGGCAAAGAAATCTCCGGCGCAGGCTGACCGATGGCGGTTTTTTTGAGGCGATCAACGTAACTCACAAATCCTTTGGCATACGCATTGGTTGGCCATTCAGCCCTAAAACGCTCTGCTGTCTGAAGGTACAAGGGGAAATAACGATCCTTATCAAAAGCACCGGAGTTCTGAAGGATGCGGATCAGTCCAAGTGACAATGGTGCTTTGGCAACAATCCGGGAAGCAGAATCATAAACGACATTCATAATCTTCTCCTGGTATTCCATTTGTAATTCCTGCATCCGAACTTCATTGCCGGCCTTGGAAGCCTTCTCAAATTCAGAACCAATTTGCTTGGCGGCTTCAGACTCCTGCGCTGCATTGACCATCTGCTGCAGGTTGGCTACCAGGTCCTGATCGGGAGAGCCCTTCACTTCAAAAAATCCGTCCGGATCGTTGGCATCTGCCGTTATGTCCAGGTCATTCTTGTCCAGGATAATGCTCACATACTGACGCTTATAGAAGCTGATCCGGTAAAAGCCTGGCTCCTGGATGCGAATCTTCTTACTGAAGGTGTGGTCGAAGTGAAGTTGTATGGTGTCTTCAAATGGTTTGATGCTGTCGGTGCGAATCTCGGTGATCGTTATCGTGCCTTCCTGCGGGTAGGTAACACGTCCTTTGATCGTAATGTCATGTCCCGGTTTTTCGGTTTGACAAGCAGCCACCAACATCACAAAGGCAACCAAAACTACAGATGATATTTTCATATTGAAGCTAATTTCTTTTCAATCAAATCAGTGGCCAGTTTCGGATCGGCTTTACCCCCTGTTCGTTTCATGACCTCTCCCATAAACATACGGATAATTCCTTTCTTGCCGAGCTTATACTCTTCGACCTTAAGCGGAAATTCTCGTATCACTTCGTCAACAATCGGCCCCAAAGAATCGGCACTGCTGTTCTGCCTGAGGTTGAGGGCATCAGCTATTTCACTGGCATTTCCGCCTTCGCGCAGCATCACCGGCAACAACTTCTGACTGGCTACCGCAAAACTAAGTATTCCGTCGTCAACGAGGGCAATCATATCGGCCAATTGACCGGGCTTTAACGGCAACTGGTCAACAGAAACACCTGTTTCATTCAGGTATGACTTTACCGGTCCCATCAACCAATTGGATACAGCCTTGTAATTGGGACACCATGCGCACACCGATTCGTAATACGCAGCCAACTCTTTTGTTTCTGTGAGCACCGTAGCATCATACGCCGTAAGCCCATAGGTATTCACCAGCCTTTGATGCCAGGCTGACGGCAACAATGGCAACGAAGCTCTTATTTGATTCAGCCAGGATTCGTCAACCTCCAAGGGACTCAGATCCGGATCAGGGAAGTACCGATAGTCGTTCAATTCCTCCTTGGTCCTCATGCCATAGGTCTTGCCATCCGACACCTGAAAAGTTCGCGTCTCTGAAATAATCGACTCGCCCCGCTCCAGGCACCCAATCTGCCTCCCAATTTCGTAATCAATCGCATGCTGCACATTACGCATGGAGTTCATGTTCTTTATCTCGACCTTCTTTCCCAGGATGGTGGTACCCACCGGTCGTACAGAAACATTCGCATCGCAGCGCAACGAACCTTCTTCCATGTTACCATCACAAATATCCAGGTAGCGCACGAGCTTCCTCACTTCTGCCAAAAACGCATAGGCCTCCTCGGAGGAATGTAGCTCAGGTAATGTCACAATTTCGATCAGGGGAACACCTGCCCGGTTGAAATCAACGGCTGTGTCCCGCTCCCCCTCCAGGTGCATGGACTTACCAGCATCTTCTTCCAGGTGAATGCGGTGGAGCGGAATCGTCTTCTTCACTCCCGACTTGGTAGTCACTTCAATCTGACCACCCTTACAAACAGGGGTACGGTCCTGCGTAAGCTGATAACCCTTCGGCAGATCGGGATAGAAATAG
>DNZD01000067.1 GCA_003504855.1 Cytophagales bacterium | reverse complement strand
CAAACCGGTACCTTATGGTAGCAAGAAGAAGATTGTGCCGGGCATGTACTTCGCTTCCTTCGTAGCCAGAAAAGATTCGGTCAGCTTATATTTTTTCGCAATTTACTTTCACGCCAAGGACTATGAAAAGACGATACCCAACCTCGGCAAGGTACTGAAGGGAAAAACCTGCTTCATTTTCAAGAAACCCGAGCAGGTCTTTGCGAAGGAACTGGACGCCATGCTGAAGCAGGGCGTAAAGGCATGGAAGAAAAATGGTTACATGAAATAAATCTGTATGGCACACTGGAAGATCAAGGTATCGCTCTTTCTCAACTACTTCGTGTTTGCGATGCTGTTGAACAGCGTAGGCACCGTCATTTTGCAGGTGCAGGGCAATTACGGCGTGTCTGAAGGATCAGCAAGTGTCCTTGAGGCGTTCAAAGACCTGAGCATTGCTGCCGTTTCATTTCTGGTGGCCTCCTACATTACACGTATCGGTTACAAACGCGCCATGCTGATTGCACTGGGCACCATTGCTGTAGTATGTCTGCTCATGCCATCACTGGGCAGCTTCGCCATGACCAAGGTACTGTTTGCTGCCACGGGCACATGCTTCGCCCTGATCAAGGTCTCTGTCTATGCCACCATCGGTATCATTACCATAGATCAGAAGGAGCACGCCTCTTTCATGAATTTCATTGAATCTTTCTTCATGATCGGCATTCTGACCGGCTACTTTATTTTCAGTGCATTTGTTACAGACGGGCAACCACAATCCACCGCGTGGTTGCGCGTCTATTACCTGTTGGCAGGGATTTCACTTGTGGCCTTTTTACTCCTGCTGTCGACCACGCTGGATGAGTCGGCGGTGCATGCCGAAACATCAAAGCCATTGCTGGAGGACTTTAAAGACATGGTTACCCTGGCCCTGAAGCCGCTGGTACTCGTGTTTATTGCCAGTGCCTTCATCTATGTGCTCATCGAACAGAGTATTATGAGTTGGCTGCCTACCTTCAACAGCAAGGTGCTTAATCTGCCTACGTCATTGAGCATTCAGATGGCGAGCATCCTGGCGGCATCAACGGCTATTGGTCGTTTTGCCGCAGGCATCGTTCTTCGAAGAATTCATTGGTTCTTTGTATTGCTTGCTTGTGTTGCGGCTGCCGGAGCGCTCGTGCTCGTAGCCATACCCCTGGCCAAAGGTTCGGGAGGCACAATCACCGGATGGGGTGATGCACCGTTGGGTGCTTTTGTGTTTCCCTTAATTGGTCTATTCATCGCACCCATCTATCCCGCGATCAACTCTGTAATCTTAAGCACCCTCCCACCCCGACAGCATGCACCCATGTCGGGTCTGATTGTAATCTTCTCTGCCCTTGGTGGTACCACCGGTTCCATCATTACCGGCAATATCTTTGAGGCATATGGCGGACAGACTGCATTTTATTTCTCACTGGTGCCCATGGGAATACTGATCCTTTGTCTTATTGGCTTTAATAAATTGCAGGCAAAGCCCGCCCAAGGCTAACCTTACCCACCATGAAACACATCCACGAATTGGGTGCCCTCTTTGAAGATGTTCAGATGCAAAACATTTTCGGCGATGGCAAGACCTTTCCCGATTGCACACCCCGGCATTCATTGACGGAAATCTCGGCCGATTATGAAAAACAAAAGGCAAAGTCCGGCTTTGACCTGAAGAAGTTTATCGAGACTCACTTTGAGTTGCCTCCCGCTGTTGGTGCAGGATACAAACCCCAGGCAGGCCAAAGTGCGTCCGAACACATTTCCTCTCTGTGGGCGATATTGACACGGCCACCAGAAAAAGCAACCGGGTCGCTCCTGGCACTACCATTTCCCTATGTGGTCCCCGGGGGCCGTTTTCGCGAAATCTATTATTGGGATAGTTACTTTACCATGCTCGGCTTAAGGGTGTCCGGACGATGGGAACTCATTCATAACATGGTGGACAATTTCAGTCACCTGATTCAAACCATTGGTTATATTCCGAATGGCAACCGAAGTTATTTTATCGGTCGGTCACAGCCACCCTTCTTTTCATTAATGATCAAGCTGCTGGTGCAGGAGAACCTGCATGATCCCTCCGGAAAATTCCAGGTGAAGTACTTGAAAGCCCTGGAAGCAGAGCATGCCTTTTGGATGAAAGGGTCTGGCGAAGTGAGTGCCCAGGCACCCGCCAAAAATCGCGTGGTACATATGTCTGATGGCGCTATTCTGAATCGCTACTGGGATGAGCATGATACACCTCGTCCGGAAGCCTACAAAGAAGATGTCGAACTTGCCAGGAAGTCAAAACAGCCACCGCAAGAATTATATCGCCACTTGCGCGCCGCTGCCGAATCAGGTTGGGATTTTAGTACGCGATGGTTTTCGGATTCACAAGACTTTAGCACCATCCATACTACTGATATTGTTCCGGTTGACCTGAACTGCCTGCTTTGGCACCTGGAAGAAACGTTGTCGGATGCGTATCAACTGGCAGGCGATACCAGCCGTTCACTGGATCTCATGATTATGGCCGAAAAAAGAAGAGAGGCTATTCAGAAATATTTTTGGAACCAGTCTGCGGGATGGTTTTGTGATCACGATTGGAAGAATCAACAGTTCACACCGGCACTGACATTAGCCGGATGCTTCCCCTTATTTTTTGAAATAGCCACTTCTCAACAGGCTGCGAAAACGGGCGTGTTACTTCGAACCCATTTCCTAAAAACGGGTGGACTTACCACTACATTGCATCACAGCGGGCAACAGTGGGATGCACCCAATGGATGGGCGCCGCTCCAATGGATTGCCTACCGGGGATTGCTGCACTACGGGCATAAGGAACTGGCACACACCATCAAAACCCATTGGTTGAATACCAACAACCGTGTATTTGAAAAGACGGGGAAGATGACGGAAAAGTATGACGTTTGGACCGACGATGCCCTGGCGAGTGGTGGTGAATATCCGAATCAGGACGGCTTTGGTTGGACCAATGGCGTGTATCTGGCCATGATGCACGATGCCCACTAGGCGATTACCATGGCCAGGCTATTTATCCTCACTACACTTCTTTGCAGCCTTGCCGGCTCTTTGGTTGCCCAGCACACCCCCAATGGATTTTATGTAGTTATTCCTGAATTGACGGGCTGCATCAACCCGGTGTATGGATTTACGCCTGGCAAGCAATATTGTCTACCCAAAGATCCATTGATTCCAGCCACACAATTTACATCCGTGAGCGACATGCAATACAATAACCGCGAGTCGCTGATGTACGTAAATCTTTACTTGACCCAGGAAGGACTGCGCACACTCAGGGCATTTAGTAAAACCCTGCCTGATGCCACCCTGGCGCTTGTGATCGACGATGTAGTAACGGGTAGTTTCGACAGCCGGGGCAAAGAAGTAGCCAACTCAATTCCTATCAGCGGACCCAAAGGCTCGGATGAAGTGGAGTGGATCTGGCTTAAACTGAAGAAAATTACCGCCAGGAATTAGGGTCTCACATGATGTGTGGGATGTACTGGACTCGAACCAGTGACCCCTACCTTGTCGAGGTAGTGCTCTAAACCAACTGAGCTAACATCCCCCGGATGCTTCAAACAGGAAGCTTATCAAGGAATGTCGCGAAGATAGTAAAATCCAAAAAATGCTTTAGCCCTTAAAATCTATCTTCTTGTGGGTGCCGTCACAAAATGGTTTGTTGCCGGAACCACCACACCGGCAGAAAGCCGTCATGGTGTTTTTTTTCGTGAGATGACCATTGGCGTCTTTGATTGAAACGTTTCCATACACCAGCAGTGGCCCGTTGGAAACTGGCTCCACAATAGTTTCGGCATCTACCTGCACTTCACCCTGACCCGCCTCATCGTTGCGGTAGTAGCTCAGTGCACCCGATGGACACTTCTGTATTTGTTCAATGATTCTCCCCGTAGTCGCATGCTCGGGTGTAATCCAA
>DNZD01000175.1 GCA_003504855.1 Cytophagales bacterium | reverse complement strand
CCTTTATCCTCGTGGCCGTGAAATGTCCATCCATGTCCAGGTTCAAATCGCTTGGTAGCTGGTTTGGCAATGTCATGCAGAATGGCAGCCCACCGCAGCCAGAGGTCATACGACATCACCGAAACATTATCCAACACCTGCAACGTATGGTAGAAATTGTCCTTATGCGCTTTGTTGTCGACATAGTCGACACCTTGCAGTGCCACCATTTCAGGAAAGAATTGTTTGAGCAACCCACTGTGAAACAGCAGCTTGAATCCATAGGATGGCACCGGACTCAGGATGATCTTATTTAATTCATCCGAAATCCGCTCCATTGAAACAATCTTGAGTCGATCGGCCTGCGCCTGGAGTGAGGCAAAGGTATCTGCTTCAATATCAAAACTTAGTTGTGATGCAAAGCGGATGGCACGCATCATCCGTAAGGGATCATCTGAAAATGTTATTCCGGGATCCAGCGGTGTTCGAATCGTCTTGTCTTTGAGGTCCTGAACGCCATTAAACGGGTCAATCAATTCCCCGTAATTGATGGCATTCAGGCTAATCGCCATGGCATTGATCGTAAAATCACGTCGGCGCTGGTCATCATCCAATGTACCATCCTCGACGATCGGATTTCGGGAATCTTCCCGATAAGATTCCTTGCGGGCGCCGACAAATTCCAATTCATAATCCCCATACCGGATCATGGCGGTACCATAGTTCTTAAACACCGTCACGGGTACGTTTCCGAGCAAAACAGCCACCTGCTCGGCCCAGGCTATTCCGCCACCAACGCACACGAAATCCATGTCTTTGTTAGGCCGGTTGAGGATGAGGTCCCGAACATATCCGCCGACCACATACCCTTCTACGCCACAGATTCGGGCCGCCTTTGCCACGGTGGCAAATACAGGCTGTGATGCCAGTTCGTCAGAATAGTTAGATAAGACCTCGTTCACCGTCCAAATTTCGGCCAAAGGTAACCGTTTATCCGAGGTAGCTAAAGCAGGAAAGGCTGCGAATTCAAATACTGGTCAGGAAATTCCTACTTCCAGAAACTCTCCTTCCTTCCGCTGGTCGGGCAAGGAATGAGGCGGTTGCGCTTCTTAACACCGCGTTGAATCGGCTTAACATTGAATTCGTAAATCAATGAAATTTCGTGCGCGCCGCCTGATGCATTGGTAAGCCCGGAGGTACTGAAGTCATAACTGTATCCTACCGTTAGTTTTTCCAGGTACATACCCATCTGCAGGATCAATCCATCTTGCTGAACAGAACCGACTACCGTTTTTTCAAAGGGCTTGCCGCGATACCACACCCCCACAAATACAGGGTCGATGTGATAATTTACCCCCATGGTCAACTGGGTGATCCCACCCTGGGACATGTAGATGAACGAGGGAGTCAAATAGGAAACCCGTGAGCCGGAACGCAGGCCGTTTAATAACTCGATCTTAGCGCCCCCATGAACTGTTATTTTCATAGGCAACCGCGTGGTGCTGTTGAGCACAGACAAGTTTGGCTTATTCATGTGGGCAAAAGCAGCACCCAACCACAATGACTTTGAATAAAAGAGGAAGCCGGAGCCAAAGTCAAAATACTGTTGATTACCCAATGCGGCGAGCGCCGGGTCAAGGGACTGTCCATTGAATTCGATACCGTCACCCAATCTTAGTTTGGTTCTGTCCAGCCCATTTATGCCATATCCGAAGTTCAATCCGGGAGAGAAGACCAGTTTGTCACTGATTTTTACCTTAAAACTGTAGAGCAAACTAGCTGTGGTGGTTCTCCATCCGGCAGAACCCATCTTATCAGTAGTTGCCAGCACACCAAAGCCACTGCGAAGTTCATCTACCCAGATGTCATAAGATGCAGAGAATGTCGAGAATGCCTGGGGCAGATTGGGCCACTGAATACGGTGGTTAAATGTAAGCCGCTGTTGTGGCGTGATACCCGCAAAGGCCGGATTCAGGTACAGCGGTGCCTGGTAGTATTGGGAGAATTGCGGATCCTGCGCCAACGCGCTGACCGCACACAATACACACACAGACAAAATCAGGATTACTTTCCGCATATTCTCCAAATTTACCGGATCATCGTTACATCACCAATCTGCGTCGAACGCTGGCCATCAGAAAGTCGGATGGTCAACTTGTAGACGTATACACCTGCCGGCAGAATTCGTCCATCCTTGCCGTAGCCATCCCAACCGATGTTCTGGTTGTTGGATTCGAAGATCAGGTTACCCCAACGGTCAAATATCTGGAGGTTAAACTCCTCAACCCCACGTACAAATGGCAGGAACACGTCGTTAAAGGACCCAGTACCACCCGTACCACCAACACCTGAGCTACCAGATCCAGAACCGCTACCCGAGCCAGAACCACTGCCTGATCCAGAACCGCTTCCTGAACCTGAGCCTGAACCACTACCTGATCCAGAGCCAGAACCACTACCACTGCCACCACCATTCACACTACCGCCATTCGGTCCGAACGGACTAGGTGTAAAGGCGTTAGGCACTTTGGCAACCCCGCCCTGCTTGGCGAGCACTTTGTGCTTCAGGGTATCTGCGCAGACTACACCTCCACCGTGGTCGTTCTGGGCAATGAGACGAATTTCATACAGACCTTCAATCTTATAGATGTAGGTCGGATCTTCCTTATCGGAGGTGCCACCATCACCAAAGTCCCACTTGTAGTCTGTAGCACCCGTACTGAAATTGAATGTGCTTAATTCCGTGTCCGGTACATATACTACATCAGGGCGTACATCGAAGGAAGCAAAAGGCTTACCATATACTTCCACGGTCTGATT
>DNZD01000288.1 GCA_003504855.1 Cytophagales bacterium | reverse complement strand
CCTTTGTCTCTTCCTGAAAGAACCTATCAGTTGTCTTCTTCAGTTCATTGGTCTGAGAGGTGTTTAGTTCCTTCCGGTTGCTGTCATAGCCCAGTGTCTCGTTCGGCGTATAGCAAAGATAGGTCGTGGACTCACTAACCTTGATTTCTTTTTCAGCAATACCTTTGTCATAGCTGAATTCTGATCTCCTGACCAGCATAAAGGTCAGGTTTTTGTCAACCCAATAGGTTGTGTTGATTTTGCCCATTTCACCGTAAAGTAGGATATCAATTACCAGCCACGATTTCTTTTGCTGCCGGTACACGGTGACGGTTCCGCCTTCGGTGGAGTGACCCACAAGGTCGAAAGAGTCGGTAGAGAAGGAGCCTTTTTCTTTTTCAAACTCATCCAATAGATCAAAACACTTGCCTGATGACGTGGGTTCGATCGAAAGAAGAAGGAGAAATATTAATGTCTGGGTCATGGTTCCTAAGTTGAATTCAATCAGTCAAACACTTTTACTTTCCACGCCTTCCAGTCTTTATAGTCATTTGCACCAAGGTACAGCGTTTTGCCTTTTAGATAAAGAATCCTTACGCAACAAATCTTATCGCATGGATTAAGGCTAAAGTTTCTTTCAAGCAGTATTTTATTGTTTCTAATCTTATAAATCTCCACACGAGTTGGGCTGTCTGTGTATTCTGGTTCAAGGCAAACTATCCTATGATTAAATATCCTGGGCGATCCAATAAGTGTGTCTATGCAGGATGTCTTCGTGTTGATCAAATAATATTTGGCCGTGTTCAATTGCTGTTCTTCAATCCATACCCAATTTCGCTTTACATCATCCCCAATAACTCTAAACAGAGATGCGTAGTCTTCCTCATATTGCGGAATAGAAGGGCCTACACGCAACTTGATGTCGACAAATGTGTAAACTGAATCCTTCGTGGTAATCGTTAGCTTTCCGTTTATTTTGACAAAGCGGTTTGTATTAAGTATTGGGTCGCTCTTGATCTGACTTGTTTTATACGCTGTTGTGTCGATTTCAACTAGTTTATTGCAGATTTCTTCGTTAAAAGCGTGCTGACTGAAGCATGCGGTATGGATAATCAGCAAAAGTGTTACCCGGATTGCTGTTTGCATTGCATTATCATTCATATTTTTCTGTTCGATCGTCAAACGGATATCATGGGTGTCTCTCCTAGTTTATTCTTGAAATCCCTGATGATTTTGTGGGTAGTCAAGTCGATAAATGGTTGGTGAAAACTTGATTTTATACCAAAGTAGTTGAATTTGGATATGTTAATAAGAACCTCTTTTTGTTGAAAACAAACGACCACCCGAATGCCGAACCGAATAAAGGTTGCTCGTCGGTAATAGGTCAGAATTCGATCGCCAGAATAAACAAGGTGGGTGTTAAAAAAGTCACCAATAACAGTTGTCATGATGGCCATGTTGGTGGTTTCATCGAGGCCTGAAAATCGCTTCAGTTTATTATCCTTAATCACACCGTACAATGCCAGAAGTCCTGTCAGGTAAAACATGATCAGTAAAAAAAATATGAAGAATGATGCCTCAGGCTTGAAGTTTCCCTGTATCAGGAAGAGGGTGGAAAGGGCAATCAGAAGGAGGAATAGACTGTTGTAGAATGCGTAGAGTCCAATATTGACATAGTCTGATACGGTAAGATTGATGAATTTCAACCGATCCGACATCAAAGATCCCCAGTAGTCAATTTTGTGTCTCATGGCCTGATCTTATGAATTTGTTCCTCCATTGATGAATTGCTTTAATTTTTCAACTAAAACTGATGTAATGCCAAGTACGAAATGTGCCGTTATGGAATTACCAAATTAACTAATTAGCTAATTGGTTAATTGATCAATTAGCTATTTTTACCCCATGATCCGTTCCATTTATTTAGTTGTCCTAATTTTGTTACTGGCTGCCTGTAAACAATCCGAGCAGAAGAAGCCTGCCGATCCTGTGATCGGATACAATGTACTGTCCACGTTCCCGCATGATGTGAATGCCTTTACGCAGGGACTTACGGTATACAACGGACGGTTGTTTGAGAGCACAGGCCGGGAAGGTACTTCCTGGATCGCAGAGGTGGATATTGCCACCGGTCGTCAGGATAAGAAGATCGAACTCGACAAGAAGTATTTCGGCGAGGGCATTGTGTGCTTGGGGGACAAGGTGTACCAACTCACCTGGCAGAACCGGGTGGGGTTTGTGTACGATGCGAAGACCTTCAAAAAACTTCGTGAATTCCGCAATCACCGTGAGGGATGGGGGATTACCACCGATAACAAGCACCTCATCCTGAGTGATGGCAGTAGCCGCCTGTACAGGCTGGACACCGCCACCCTGGCTGGCGCTGATTCCGTGGTGGTCAAAGACAGTTCGGGAGAAGTAGATAACCTCAATGAGCTCGAGTATGTGGATGGATATGTCTATGCCAACCGCTGGGGCAGTGGTCTGATATACAAGATTGATCCCGCCACGGGAGCTGTGAAGGGCATTCTTGACCTCACGCCTTTGGTAAACCAGGTCCGGGAGAAGAGTCCGGCCTCGGATGTGCTCAATGGTATTGCCTACGAGCCTACCAGTCAGACCTGGCTGGTTACCGGCAAGTTATGGCCGGCGTTGTTTGTACTGAGGCTAACGCAGCCAGATGCAGTAGCCAAAAAATAACGGTCGCCGTTAATCGATTGCCTTGTTGTTTGGTCGTCGCCAGCTACAACTCGCGTTTTGGCATTTGACCACTTGATGTTTTGACTACTTCTTGCAGGCAAAAGACACGATTATGCGTTTGCTACGCCTGCTTCCGTTACTGTTGTTGACAGTCCCTGCATGGGCACAAGTCAACCCCGAATCCATCCCGCTTACTGCGCGATACCTTTTGTTGAAGACGCAGTCAGAAACCTACAACGACTATAAAGTCATCAAGGAGTTTCAGCTAGACCGTTTTTGGGCCATCACCAAAGACACCCTGAAGGCGGACAAGGCCGTATTGACTGAGCGCACGCAGGAGCTGGCTGCCATGAGAGCGGAAGCTGAGCGGTTACGACTTGCGTTGGAGCAGAAGGAAATAGCGCAAGCCGACCTGGTGTTTGACAGTACCCATATTCGCGTGTTGGGGATCGCCATGACCAAGCGGGGCTTTATGACCGGTGTCACGGTCGTGATCCTTGCGTTGGTGTTTGGGTTGGCCGTGGTTTCCGGTAGGATGAGGTTGTTGGTAACGGCCGTGCAGGAGAAGATGGACCTGGCCAATATTGCATTGAAGGAGCTTGAGGAGTTCAAGCGCAAGTCGCTGGAGAAGCAGATCAAGCTCTCGCGGGAGCTGCAGAACGAGCGCAACAAGTTGGTGGAGTTGAAGAGGGGGTAACTTAAAGGATTTGCCGCGGAGGCGCTAAGCATGCTGAGTTTGATCGGGCTGGACCGATGTGAGCGCAGGGTCATTACTCCGGCATGCTATGCCGGGTTGTGGAGATTCAATCCCTTCGGGATTGGTGCTGGTCCCAAACACCTAAATCTTATCCTCATGTCACTCATCCCTCAACACCGTAACCGGATTAGTCCTTGCCGCCTGAATGCAATGGTAGGCGCTGATCAGCATCGCGACACCCAGGGTGGAGAGGCCGATGACGCCAATA
>DNZD01000322.1 GCA_003504855.1 Cytophagales bacterium | reverse complement strand
TTGAAGGATTCCTGAAAGTATATATGGAGTCCAAAGACGAGGACGATGCTGACGACGACGACAGTAAAGTATTGCCTCCGTTGACCGTCGGGCAGATACTGGCTTTGCAGAAGATGACTGCCACAGAGACCTTCACCCGTCATCCGGCGCGCTATACCGAACCTACGTTGGTGAAGAAGCTTGAAGAGTTGGGCATCGGTCGTCCTTCGACTTATGCGCCTACCATCTCCACGGTTCAAAAGCGCGGTTATGTCGTGAAAGAAGCGCGCGAAGGTACCGTTCGGAAATATCAGGTGCTGACCCTGGCTGATCAAAAGATTGTACACGAAATGGAAAGTGAAATCACGGGTGCAGAGAAAAATAAGCTGTTTCCCACGAACATGGCGATGGTGGTGAATGACTTTCTCGTAGAGCATTTCCCGGACATCACCGATTATTCATTTACCGCTACCATCGAACAGGAGTTTGATGAAATTGCCAACGGCAAAGTGCAATGGCAGAAAATGATCGAGCAGTTCTACCGGCCGTTTCACAAAACGGTAACCAAGACCGAATTGGTGGAACGTTCATCCGTACAGAACAAGAGCCGTGAACTCGGTGTTGACCCCAAGACCGGTAAGAATGTATATGTAAAGTTGGGTCGCTTTGGTGCCTACGTGCAGGTCGGTGAAAATGTAGAAGACGGCAATCCTGAAAAGCCACGCTTTGCTGGCTTGCGCCCTGGTCAATTTATCGAGAACATCACATTGGCAGATGCGCTTGAGGTGTTGAAGATGCCACGCGATATGGGCCAGTTTGAAGAGAAGCAGGTGACGGTTGCCATAGGCCGCTTCGGTCCGTATGTATTGCACGACAAGAAGTTTGTATCCATTCCCAAAGAAGAAGATCCATATACCATCACGCCTGAACGCACCGTTGAGTTGATTCAGGCCAAGCGCATTGCTGATGCCAACCGATTGATCAAGGCATTCCCTGAGAACCCGGATATTCAGATTCTGAACGGGCGCTTTGGTCCTTATATTAAGGCGGGCGCCAAGAATGTCAAGATTCCAAAAGGCAAGGAGCCCAAAGAACTGACTTTGGAAGAGTGTGTTGAGCTTGCCGCCAACGCACCGGAGAAGAAGGGACGGTTTGGAAGGTTTGCGAAGAAGAAAGAAGAGCCTAAGGCTGTAGCAGAACCTAAACCCAAGGCCGTGAAAAAGGCTAAGACTACGAAGACGGTGAAGGCTGTTAAGGCTCCAAAAAAGACCAAAGAATAATTTTCCGGGGCATGAGCATCTGGAATTAGAGGTTCGGTCGAACCTGGGCCACGATAGAAACTGAGCTCGAATCTAGGTCTCTTAGTACAAAGGAGTAGGTCTATTAATGCTGTGTCAATTCAAATACTATTTGTTTGTATTTGAAGATGATTTATCTTCAATAATTGACTCAAAGAAATTTCCTATCAAATCGCAACGTCTTAGAAAACCCAAATGAAGAGGGTAACTATTAAGATCATAATAGCTGTGCTTCTATTTGGCTGCGAATCCAACCATGTTTGCTATCTGATCAGGCCTCTTCAAACATATGATTTTGTGCCATTGAATAGTCCCAATGTCTTTCTAAGGTACGTGGATCCTGATCACCAAGCACACTATCAGATTTCAAGTCAAGACGCATATGACACCTATGTCGGTTTTAGTGATGAATCTCTTCGTCCTAAGATTAACTTTGATAGGCAGATGCTGTTAACGGGTAAGGTGGCATCTCCAAATTCTGGCGAAATAATTTCTCTCCAAATAGGTATTGTATGTAACGAGTATCAACTTAAAATTACTATTCAGGATGGTAATTTATCCTCAGTATCCTATTTAAACTATTTCCTACTTTGTGAAAGAACGTCATTGCTGACAACTCCAAAAGTAATACTATTGAAATAATGGCAATATGTAATGTATTGTCTTTTGTATTCAATTAAGTCGATATGCGTCTCACCGTACTTACCGGAGCAGGTATCAGCGCCGAAAGTGGCATCCCCACTTTTCGCGACGCGGGTGGTTTGTGGGAAGGGCATCGCGTGGAAGACGTTGCGACACCCGAGGGATGGTATCGCAATCCGGCACTGGTGCTGGAGTTTTACAATCAACGCAGGAAGAAGGCACTGGAGGTTCGGCCGAACCGCGGACATGAGATTCTGGCCGAACTTGAGTCACGCTTTGAGGTGACTATCATCACCCAGAACGTCGACAACCTGCACGAACGTGCTGGCTCTTCAAAGGTCATTCACCTTCATGGCAGTTTGTTTGAGTCGCGGAGCACGGCCGATCCTTCCTTGGTTTATCCCATCGAAGGCTGGAGACTTGATCTGGGTGACCGATGCGAAAAGGGTTCTCAACTGCGTCCGAATATTGTGTGGTTTGGTGAGATGGTTCCTATGATGGATGTAGCCGCCGACCTGGCAGGATCATGCGACATTTTCATGGTGGTGGGCACCTCCCTGGTAGTTTACCCGGCTGCCGGATTGGTGGATATGGTTCGGCCTGAGGTACCCGTTTTTGTTATTGATCCCAACGTTCCGCGTGTGAGCCGGCCGAATGTCACCTATATTGCTGAGAAGGGAAGTGTTGGGTTGGAGCAATGGCGGTTGAAGTGGGGGGCATGACAAAGGCATTAGCCCGATAATTCATGTTACTTTGGGTAAGAATGAAGAAGCATACTGGCGTCCTGATTGCGTTTATTGCACTTAAGTTTTTCTTGCAGTTTTTTCTGCTAAGTCCGGAGTATGAACTGCACCGGGATGAGTTTCTGCACCTGGACCAGGGAAGCCACCTGTCCTGGGGCTATCTTTCAGTGCCACCGTTTACTTCATGGACTTCCTGGCTTATTCAGCTATTAGGCAACGGTGTTTTCTGGGTAAAGTTTTTTCCAGCCCTGTACGGAGCGGGAACAATCCTGGTGGTATGGTTCACCATCCGGGAGCTGGGTGGCAACCTGTTCGCACTCGTGTTGGGCAGCACCTGTGTGCTGTTCTCTGCACTGTTAAGACTGAATATGTTATATCAGCCGAACTCGTTTGATGTGCTTTGCTGGGCGTCACTCTACTTTGTGCTGGTGATGTATTTCAAGACCGACAACCGTAATTGGCTATATGCCGGCGCCGTTGTATTTGCCCTTGGTTTTTTCAATAAATACAATGTTGTGTTCCAGTTGTTGGGTTTGTTCCCAGCGCTGTTGCTCACACCACAACGCAAGATGTTCACCCGACCAGCGTTGTATATAGCGGCTGGGATAGCTTTGATGCTGATCTCGCCTAATCTTTGGTGGCAGTACCAGCATGGTTTTCCGGTGTTTTACCATCTTCAGCAACTGGCAGATACACAGCTGGTTAATGTGGATCGGCTGGGTTTTCTGAAGGCACAATTGCTGTTTTATATTGGTTCTGTCATTGTATTGACAGCGGCGTTATACAGTTTACTTTTTTATCAGCCATTCAGGTCCTTTGCCTTTTTGTTTTGGTCAATATTGTTTACGCTGGGGGTTTTTATTGCCTTCAGGGCAAAGGACTATTACGCCATCGGTATTTATCCGATCTACATTTCATTTGGTGCGGTTTACCTTGAATCGGTATGTCAGGAAGGTTGGAAGCGATACCTGCGTCCCGTGTTGTTGGTTATTCCAATTCTGCTGTTTGTTCCCGTGATGAACGTAGCATTCCCGAACAAGTCACCCGAATATGTAATAAGCCATGCTGATCAATATAAACGGTTTGGTTTGTTGAGATGGGAGGATGGCCAGGATCATATGCTGCCACAGGATTTTGCTGATATGTTGGGTTGGAAGGAGTTGGCGCGAAAAGTCGACAGTGTTTATGCGGTGGCCAGCAAAGAAGGCAATACGTTGGTGCTTTGCGATAATTATGGACAAACTGGTGCTATTAATTTTTATACGAAGCAGTCTATCAAAGCTGTTTCGTTCAATGCCGATTATATCTATTGGTTTGACTTGAGCAAACCTTACGTAAATCTGATTCGGGTAAAGTGGCCTGAAAAAATTGAGACAGAGTTGCCGGAGACGTCGCCTTATTTCCGCGAAGGTATTATTGCGGAGACTGTTACCAACCCCTATGCGCGCGAGTCAGGGACCAAAATATATTACTTTGCAGGTGCAAAAGTAGACATCAGACCCAGGCTGCAAGCAGAAATTGATGAACTGAGTCATTTCAAATTTTAGCCAGCCAAATTATCCCAACGCGATCCCCAGGTTTTTGGAGATATCCATCAAGTCATCGACCACCGGTTGTACCAATGGGATGCCTGACTTGCGGCGAATAGCCTCTTCGGTGTGCTCAGGATCACCGGGTATCAGCGGACCGTTTGTACCCTTGGCAGGCTTCGTGTTTCTGAAGACTTCGATCCATTCATCAATACGCTGTTTGAATTCGGTGACGTCCATAAAACCGGCGATCTCCATGGCGCCGAAAAAGTGACCGATACCCTTGCCGACACTTCGGCTTGGAATCTCCTGACGCAAAGCAAACGGCGGAGCGAAGGGTCCCCAGTTGGCACCAGAGAGTACCGCTGATAAGATGTCAACCATCGCAGCAAGTGCATAACCTTTATGACCGCCCATTTCGCGCACAGAGCCCAGGGGTAGGAGCGCGCCACCGTTGATCATGTCGTCCGGTTTGTCTGATAGTTCACCTTGGTCGGAAGTAATCCAACCCTTCGGCACAGTGGTGTTCTTGCGTTTCGCAATTTCAATTTTGCCATAGGCAACGGCGCTCGTGGCAAGGTCGATAACAATTGGTGGGTTCTTGAGGCCCGGGAAGGCAATTGAGATGGGATTGGTGCCCAGCATGCGTTCAGCACCCCACAAAGGAGCCACGAGCTTTGTGCTGGTAGTCATTGACCATCCCAGCATGTCGTGCTTCAGCGCCTCCAGGGAGTACCAGGAAGCAATGCCGTAGTGGTTGGTGTTACAAACACTGACCCAACCTGACCCAAACTCATGTGCTTTTTCGATGGCAATCTGATTGGCTTTTGGGCCAACCACCAGCCCAAGACCATTGTCGCCGTCCACGGTACACACACTTTTGTGTTCCCGCACGATGATTGGTTTTGGTGTGGGATTGATGCGCCTGAGGCTGAGCATCTCATAATAGGTATGCAGGCGTGCAACCCCATGCGAGTCTATGCCGCGCAGGTCGGCGAGGCTGAGTACATCCGCGGCGGTACGGGCATCAGCCTCAGGCACACCGAAGTGCATGAGTACACGCACGGTAAAGTTGTGGAGTACGTCGGGATCAAACGTGATGATGTCAGGTGAACTCATGCGTCAGCATTAAAATCAAATATTTTACTCATGCGTCGCCACTTTTCACCGGATGCACTTCCAGGTAGTGCCTGCTGATAGGTCCACATCAACGATTCCCAGGCTACTACACGCGGGTTATTCAGATCCGATTCTGCTTTTCGCTCAGCACTGAAGGAATCGGTTGTCTCCAAAATCATGAACAACCGGTTTGCGGTTCGGTAGATCTCGGCGTGCACGATGCCTGCTTCTTTCAGGCTGCTGAGAATTTCAGGCCATACGTTTTGGTGCGGTGCTTCATAGGCAGCGATTAGCTGTGGATCATCTTTGAGATCAAGCGCATAGCAATGGCGTTGCATGTCACGCTGTCTTTATTTTGTAACCCTGCCAGCCAAAGTAGGCAATCACGACAAACGAAATCAGTGGAACGAGGAGCGCGTGCTCAAGTCCGGACAACGACAACAGTCCGGTGATGGGGGGTAGTGCAGCGCCACCAACAATCGCCATGATGACGAGTGAAGATCCGAGTTTCACCTGGGGACCCAGTTCTTTGATCGACAGGGAAAAGATGGTCGGAAACATGATTGACATGAAGAAATAGGTGAGTGACAATGCCCCCACCGCCAATAGGCCAGTCGTCAGCCACGCAGTAAGGATCAGCACGATGCAGGCGATGGCGTAGATGAAGAGCAGACGTTCGGCGCGAACAAAATTCAGCAGCCACGTGCCGACAAAACGCCCTAACATAAACAGCGAGGCGGCAAATGAAGCGTGCATGGCAGCAATGGTGGTTGCCGACATGTTCTCTGTGATGCGATATAACCAGCGCACGATTTCGAAGTCGTCATCATGCGCATAGTGCAACTTCAGATCGATAAAGTATCCCCAGATCGAAGCTTGTGCGCCCACATAGAAGAATTGTGCGATGATGCCAAATACCAGATGCCGGTGCCGCAATATTCCTTTCATGGTGGCCGACGATTCAGCTGACGATGAAAGTTCCGGCATGCGTATCAGGGAAAAGAGGACAGCCACCAGCAATACGATGCCTGCTAAAATGAGATAGGGTACCTGGACCGAGTTGGCTTCTTCCATGCGAATGGCTTCCGCTTGTGCAAAAGGCATGGCATTCAGCATATCATTGGTGTATTCTTTGCTGGAAATGATAAACAGTCCCCCGATCACCGGCCCAAAGATGATGCTGAGCCCATTGAAGGATTGTGAAAAGTTAAGGCGTCTCGGAGCCGTGGCCGGGTCGCCGAGGGTTGTCACGTAGGGATTCGCTGCTGTCTCCAGGAACGCAAGTCCGCAAGCGATAATAAAGAGGGCAAACAGAAAGATTCCGTAAGTGCGTGTGCTTGCCGCAGGATAGAAAAGCACGGCACCAATAACGTATAGAGCAAGTCCGATCAGGATTCCTTTTTTGTATCCTACTTTATTAAGTATAAAGCCAGCGGGAATGGCCATGACGAAATAGCCGATGTAAAAAGCTGAATCAACGATACCGGCTTGTGCGCGATTGAGATTCAACGCAGTCTGAAAGTGTTTGATCAGGGTCCCATTCAGGCTGTTTGCCAATCCCCAAAGGAAGAACAGGCTGGTGACCAGAATGAAGGGCAGCAGGTAAGAGGTCTGTTTGTCCCCCTTTAGTTCGTGATTACCCGATGATGCAAATGCCATAACTCAAAGTGAACGGTCCAGATTAACATAGCCGCCGTCTACCGATATCCACTGTCCGGTGACATGGCTGGTGCGGTCAGACAACAGGAAGAGTACCATGGCTGCGATCTCTTCGGGTCGGGTCATGCGTTGCCCCAGAGGAATACGTTGTTCAATGGCTTTCTTCTTCTCTTCTGGCTGGGGAAAATTCTCCAGCCACTGTGCATACATCTCTGTGTATACCTCAGCGGGAACTACGGCATTGACGCGGATGCCATGAGGCAATAACTCAGCCGCCCATTCACGGGTGAGTGCAAGGATCGCTCCTTTGGCAGCCGCATAGCCGGAGGTCTTACCTTGACCCGTTAACGCAACCTTGGATGCTATGTTGACAATAGGGCCGGTCGACTTTCGCAGGTAGGGCAATGCGTGGTGGGCGAGGTAATAATAGTGCGATGCGTTGTTGTTCAGTGAATTGACGAATTTGGATGGTGAACCTTTTTCCAATCCCACGCCATCGTTAGCACCTGCATTATTGACCAGTCCATCGATGCGGCCCAGTCTCTTCTCAACTTTCTCAATGGCCTTGCGGCAAGCGAACTCATCGTTGAGGTCTACCGGTATGAAATGTGCTTCG
>DNZD01000226.1 GCA_003504855.1 Cytophagales bacterium | reverse complement strand
AATGAGCAGGGATTCTCGATTGATGACTTCATGAATTTTACAGGCGGGTCACAACAACTGATCGGTGGCGGCGGTGTTAATATTCAAATTGGCGGAGGTAACTCCAACGGTGTGCCCCTTAACAACGGCGGGCGCCAAAACGGACTCATGACCAATTATGCCGGGGGCGTGAACTTCAACCAGGATCTCAGCAAAAAAACGCAACTCACGTCGAGCTACTTCTACAATCGGCTGGATCAGAAAATAACCAAACAGACACACCGCATTAACTACCTACCCAACGACAGCACGTATTTGTATGATGAAAACGCGGCACAACTCAATACCAACGACAACCATCGTGTTACCCTTAACGTGGACCACAAGATTGACTCAGCCAATTCCATCAAGGTGAGCAACAACCTGGCATATTCCACCTCCGAGCAGCATGCGAATACGCAGGGACAAACCACCACTGTGCCCGGTAACCTTATTAACCAGAGTGATCGTATCAACAGTAACCTGCAAACAAGTTATAACCTGAATTCATCGTTACTGTTCCGCCATCGCTTCAATAAGCGAGGTCGCTCCATTTCTACAAATCTTACCCTGGGCCTTTCCGAAACGGAAAGCCATGGCAACCTGCAGTCCACCAATGAATATTTCAATGCTGTCCCGGAGAAGCAGAGCATCCTGCAAACCAACACGCAGTCAACGGGCAATCAAAGCTATGGGATCACCGTCTCTTACATTGAACCATTGGGAGGCCGGAAATATCTGGAGCCTACCTATTCCCTGCGCACCAACCTCAATCAGGTGGATCGTGAGGTCTTTGACCATGCCTCAGGCACACCGGTATTGAATCTGCAGTTGACCAACAAGTACAACAGCAACTACCTCTACAACCGACCCGGTCTGAACTTCCGGTTAAACCGGCAAAAATTTAATCTTTCGGCTGGCGTGAGCTACCAGAACACGCGCCTTACGGGAAACCTGGTCACCCGCAACCAAACCATCGACCGCACTTTTGAGAACACCCTGCCTTCGGCCCACTTCAACTATGACTTCTCCAACTTCAAGCACCTGCGCATGGACTATGAAACCGCCATGCAGGAGCCATCCATTCAGCAACTACAGCCAGTGGTTGATAACAGTGATCCGCTCAACCTTTCCGTGGGAAATCCGGAGTTGAAGCCAGCCTACCAGCACCGCATCACTTCCAATTTCGTCACCTTCGACCCGGGTAAGTTTATTAACTTCTTTGGATTCGTCACCGCTACGTATACCACCAATAATATTGTGTACTCACAATCCGTGAGTGATAAGCTGGTGCGTCTGACCAAACCGGTCAATGTAAAAGACAATGTAAACCTCACCGGCAATTTCAACTTTGGCTTTCCGCTGAAAATGATCAAGAGTCGTTTTAACGTGGGACCAACCTTGACCTACAACCGGGGTATCAACGTGCTCAATGAACGAGAGAGCAGCACCATGCAACAAAATGTCGGGGGGGCTGTACGATATAACTTCACGTACAAAGAAATAGTCACCGTAGACCTAAGTGCTAACCTGAGCCACCAGGAGACCCGGTACGAAGGCAATTCCCTCAACAACCAGGTGTACTTCAACAAAACGTACTCCGCTGAGACCAACATAAATTTTCTAAAAAACTATCAGTTCAATGGCAGCTTTGATTATTTCATTTATAACAGCCAGACCACTTCATACAACAAGACTATTCCACTGCTCAACCTCGCCATCTCGCGTTTTCTGTTAAAGAACAAGACCGGCGAACTCAAGTTCAGTGTGAATAACCTGCTCGACCAGAGCCTGAGTGTGACACAATCTGCTACGGCCAACTATCTTCAGCAGCAGGTAACAAACAACCTGGGCCGGTACTTCATGGTGAGTTTTACCTATTCACTCAACAAGCAGCTCAACCCGATGGGCGGCGGTAGACCGGGTGGCATGCGGATGATCATCCGGAACTGAGAAGAGCACAAATGCATTTATTATATTTGAGAATGCGCTATCTTCCTGCACTTCTGATCTTGCTCATGGCATCATCGGCTTTCAAACAGGTTTATATCCCTAAGTTTGATCTGCAGGGTCACCGTGGCTGTCGCGGCATCAAACCGGAGAACACGATCCCGGCTTTCATTACTGCACTGGATTCGGGTGTCACTACGCTGGAAATGGACCTGGCTGTTACGGCCGATCAGCAACTGGTGGTGTCGCATGAGCCCTGGATGTCAGCGGCCATCAGCACGGACCCATCCGGAAATGGTATCCTGGCCAAAGAAGAAACGAAGTACAATATTTATAAGATGACCTATGCCGAAGTCAGTCAGTGGGACGTAGGCAGCAAAGGCAATCAGCGGTTTCCGGAGCAGGAAAAGATGAAAGTCTCCAAGCCCCTGCTCAAGGATGTGGTGCTGGCGGTGGAGAAACACATCAAGGACTTCACCAAGTATGAAGTGGATTATAACATTGAAATAAAGAGTCAGCCCGCCTGGGATGACAAGTTTCACCCCAAGGTGCCGGTATTCTCCGATCGGGTCTATGCCCTGCTCAATGAGTACATCCCCATGGATCGCGTGGTGATTCAGTCGTTTGATTTTCGGGTACTGAAATACTGGCACGAAAAATATCCCGACGTCAGGCTTGCCGCACTGGTGGAAAACAAAAAGTCGATGGATGAGAACCTCGCCGCCCTGGGCTTTAAGCCATCGGTATATAGCCCGGAATACAAGGGTGTAACACGCGAGGTGGTAAGACACGCCCACGAATTGAAAATGCGCATCATCCCCTGGACTGTTAATGACACTACGGACATGCGGGCCATGAAAAGCATGGGTACCGATGGCCTCATCACCGATTATCCCAACCGGGCCCGAAAGCTGAAGCTCGCTCTCAACGCGGCTAAGAAGTAGACGTTACCATTCTTTCCTTTTTGCTTACTTTTGCCGCTATGAAATACGACGTATACGGCCTTGGCAATGCTATTGTGGACATTGTAACAGAAGTTGGTCACGACTTCTTTGAGAAGAATGAAGTAGAAAAGGGCGTCATGACCCTTATCGACGAAAAGCGACAACTCCATCTCATGAAGGCCATCGATATGCGCCGCAGCAAGATGTCTGGCGGCGGTTCGGCTGGTAATACCATCGTGGCCATCAATCAACTCGGGGGCAAAACCTTCTATAGCTTCCTGGTAGCCCACGACGAATTGGGGAAATTCTTTCTCGAAGACCTGAAACGCAATGGCGTGGACACGGGCCTCAAATATGAAAACTGTCCCCAGGGTCACTCCGGACGTTGTTTGGTAATGACCTCGCCGGATGCCCAGCGCACCATGAACACCTTTCTTGGTGTAAGTTCATTTCTTTCGCCGGAGCACCTGGATGAAACAGCCATAAAGAATTCATCATACGTCTATCTTGAAGGATACCTGGTGGCAAGCCCCAAGGGCCTGGAGGCCATGAAGGAAGCCAAGCGCATGGCTGAGAAAAGTAAAGTCGATGTAGCACTTACTTTTTCTGATGCCAGCATGGTAAAGTATTTCTCCAAACAAATGGAAGAAATAGTCGGGGCGAGCGTAGACCTGCTCTTTTGCAATGAAGAAGAGGCAATGATTTTTACAGGAACCAATGACTTGCTCGAAGCCCGCGAAAAACTAAAGCAGGTGGCCAAGCGCTTTGCCATCACCCTCGGCGCCAATGGTGCACTGATCTACGACGGAGATACGTTCATTCAGATTGAGCCCTACAAAGTTCATGCGGTAGACACCAATGGAGCCGGAGATATGTTCGCCGGGGCTTTTATGTATGGCATCACCCACCACCACAGCTATGCGGAAGCAGGAAAACTGGCATCGTTGGCTTCGTCAAGGGTCGTTACGCAATGGGGTCCGCGTCTCACACCCGCGGAAGCGCAAACTATTCTCAAGGATCTCACAGCGCACTAATCGGATATGATTCCCTTTTCATCGTTTACGTTAGCGAACGGGTTACAAGTTTTGGTGCACGAGGACCCAACCGTTGACATAGCGGTGATGAACATCCTCTATAATGTGGGATCGCGCGATGAGCATCCAGACAAAACGGGATTTGCGCACCTTTTCGAACACCTGATGTTTGGCGGTTCGGTGAATATTCCCAGCTATGACGAGCCCTTACAGCGCGTGGGTGGCGAAAAC
>DNZD01000036.1 GCA_003504855.1 Cytophagales bacterium | reverse complement strand
GATGCAGTGGTCAATAAATAGGTCAGGTTGGAATACCCGCCCGGAAATTGCCATTGATGGATCAGGGTCTCTATCGGAGTTTGCGCTGACAGATACCGGTTAAGTTCTGGCAGGTTGATCTCCTCGCCTGATCGTACGTTCCCTGGTTGATCTTCGGCTATCATGCCCGTTTCTTCTTGCGGATATCCAGACCGTATGTCTTCAGAATATTCTTGGCCAGGCTTTCTTTGTGAACTTCGTCAGCACCGTCCCAGATGCGAGCCCCGCGTTCATGTTGATACATCGTTGCGAGCATGGTCTCATCGGTGAGCCCCAGGGCACCATGCACCTGAATAGCCCGATCGAGTACTCTGACCACCATGTTGGCGGTGTGAAACTTGATACCTGAAATTCTGTACCGGGCAGCGGCCGGGCCTTCCTGATCAATCATGGAGGCAACGCTGAGTACCAGCAGTCGGCTTGCATCAATCTCTACACGGCTTTCGGCGATAAAGCCCATGATAAATTGCTTTTCACCCAGCATAACACCCTCATCAATCTCGCGCGATGCGGCACGTTTGCACATCAGGTCAAATGCTTTTTCTGCAATGCCGATCCAGCGCATGCAATGATGAATACGTCCGGGCCCCAGCCGCTCCTGGGCAAGCAGAAATCCAGCTCCCTCTTCTCCAATGCGATTGGTGATGGGGACTTCACAGTTTTCAAAACGTACTTCGGAGTGGCTTGCCCAACCACCGCCGGCTTCACCAAAGATGGGCGTCTTACGGATGTGCTTGAAGCCCGGGTTGTGTAACGGTACAATGATCATACTTGCCCGCTGATACTTGTTGGCCTCGGGATTAGTCACGGCCATGACGATCGTGAAGGTGGCACCCTCAGCACTGGACGTGAACCATTTATGACCATTGATTACATACTTGTCTCCTTTCTTCACTGCAGTGGTGCCAAGCCGTGTTGGGTTCGATCCGGCAAACTCCGGTTCGGTCATCGAGAAGCAACTTCTGATTTTTCCTTCGATCAGGGGGTGAAGGTATTTCTGCTTTTGCCCGGCAGATCCAAACTTGGACAACAGCTCCATGTTGCCGATATCCGGAGCCTGGCAATTAAAAGTATAGTGTCCGTAAAATGGTGCGCGGGCTAGCGCTTCGCTGATCTGTCCAAACTCACACAATGTTAATCCCTGGCCGCCTTCGCTAACAGGAATATGAAGTCCCCACAAACCGGCTGATTTGACCTTCTCACGCTTGGCGTCAAGCAGTGCGTAAGTACCTGCAGGTGTCCGATGATGGTGTTCGGCTTCGAGTGGCACCAGTTCATTGGCTACGAATTCTTCGATGCGCGGAAGGAGGTTGGCAAGGCGGGGTGAGGCAAAGGCTTTTTCCATAGGTGATGCGATTAAATGGTGGTGCCACCGTCGGCGTGAAAGAGACTTCCTGTGCAATATCCCGAGACATCAGAGGCAAGGAATACGGCCAGTGCCGCGATTTCGTCAACGGTGCCCATGCGTTTCATCGGTACCATTTTCATAAACCGGTTCAAGACAGCTTCATCCTGCCAAAGCGCCTGTGAGAATTTGGTCTTTATCAAACCCGGACAAATGGCGTTTACGCGAATTTGATCAGGGCCCCATTCTTTGGCCATGACGCGCGTCAGCATATTGAGTGCTGCCTTCGAAACGGAATAGATTCCCAATCCAGGGTCGGGACGATCACCGGCTATTGAGCTGATATTTATGACCGAACCACCGCCCCGGGACTTCATTATCGGATACGTCAGTTTGGCCAACTCAAACGGAGCCTTAACATTTACCGCCATGATCTTGTCATAAGCCCAGCCTTCCGTCTGCACCACGGGGCCAAATGCCGGGTTGGATGCCGCATTGTTGACCAGGATATCGATCCCTCCAAAGGCCGAAACTGTCTTCTCAACCATCTGTTTGATCGCAGATTCATCTCCGGCGTTTCCCGCAAAGGTGAGGCATGTGCCGCCGGTCCTGGTGATTTGTGCAGCTACGGCATCAAGGTCTTCCTGTTTTCTGGAGTTGATCATGACTTTGGCGCCATGCGCCGCCAAAGCGATGGCAATGGCTTCTCCTATACCTTTGCTGGCTCCTGTGATGAGGGCAACTTTGTTCGTTAATTTAAAGTCCATGGTGTCGTGGGTTATCGCAGTGGGCTAAGTCCAGATTTTCTTAATTGGGTATTCAAGCGAGGTAACTCAGCGGTCATCCAGTTGTTCCACAACACCTGAATGGAAGAGAGTTGATCCGTCGCTTGTTTGATGCCGGCTTTGGCCTGACTCGTCACGGGCATGTCTGCCTCCTGGACGATCGAGAAAAGACCACCAAATGTATCTGCCAGCCTTGCAAAACCGGGGGCGTTATCGATGCGTTGGTTTGATTCGAACTGGGCCAGCTGATCATCAGCTTTGGCCAGCACGGCTGGGATGGTTCCTCGGGCTTGTGCTTTGAGTGACTTGATTTGTTCACGGTAGCTGTGTACCTGTGCTGCCGTGGTGAGACAAGTCTTCCGGTTGCTGTAGGTTGACAGTGAAAGATCAAACTGGGTTTGTAATTCTGACGTAGTCAGCTTTACGCGCGGATCCATTTTAACCGTGAGCGGCTGGGTGAACGACTTCCCGCCAACGGTGAGTTTAACGATATAATTGCCGGGCATGACAAAAGGTGAGGTGGGCTCAGGTGCGGTCTGCTGGTAAATGGCACTGATGGGATAGGATGGCGGAACATCCAGGGGAGCATAGCGCAGGTCCCACAGGAATCGGTGTGGTCCTTTCGCAGCCGATAAAATTTCCTGGGGACGAATCCAATACAGGGGAATGTTCACATCGCCCACGGCATACGGTTTATCCTCGCTGGAATACTTTCGGACCAGGTTGTTATTGGCATCCAGTATCTCCAGTGTTACAGCCGTAGATGCATTGTCCTCCAAGTAATAATCAATCATCGCGCCATCAGGAGGGTTTTGGCCGGCTGGCTCCTCCGGTGGCAGCGGTGTATCTGGATACATGCTCCACCGCACCCGATATGGCGCCGCAGGTTTAAACAATTGTGTGCCCGTAGTACCGGACAATTGCCGCAACGGAGTGACATTGTCAAGGATCCAGAATGAACGTCCGTGGGTACCAATCACCAGGTCATCATCTTTGATCACCAGGTCGCGTACCGATGTGGCAGGCATGTTAAGTCGCAACGATTGCCAGGAATCACCGTTATCAAATGAAACCGATACACCGGTTTCTGATCCGCAGTACAAGAGACCCTTCCTGATGGGATCTTCTTTCACTGCATTGATCGGAGAGTCGGGGAGGCCTTTGGTAATTTCCTGCCAGGTGGCACCACCATCCTGTGTTCTAAAGATGTGTGCTTTCATATCATCCAACCTGATGGCATTCACCGCTGCGTAGGCCGTGTTTGCATCAAAGTGACTGGCATCCATGACCGATACCTTCATCCACGATGAAATAGCCGGTGGCGTTACATTCTTCCAGGTCTTTCCGCCGTCGCGCGTTACCTGAATTAACCCATCATCGGTGCCAGCCCATATCGTATTACCATCCACATAGGAAGGCGCCAGCGTATAGACCACACCACGACGCGGCATCTTCTTCATCTCTTCGCTGGTATACACACCGACGCTTTTGGGAATGTCCCACGATTCACGTGTAAGGTCCGGACTGATAACTTCCCATTCTTCACCGCCATTTTGAGTCTTGAATACTACGTTGCCGGCAAAGTATAGGGTCTTGGGATCGGTGGGAGAAAATAACACAGGCGCAGTTCGGATGAAGCGGTATTTGCCAGAACGAACCGCCTCAGGTGCAATATTCTGAATCTGACCAGTTCGCTTATCGTACCGGGTTATCTTTCCACCATAAATCATATTTGGGTTGAGCGGATCTACAGCCACATAACCATATTCTTCTACGCCCACCGGATGCCAATCGCGAAAGGTAATCTGACCATCATTGCTGCGGCTCACAATACCTACTGAACCGCTTTCCTGCTGTCCACCATAGACATTGTATGGAAATTCATTGTCCGTACTCACATGATAAAACTGGGCGGTGGGTTGGTTAT
>DNZD01000001.1 GCA_003504855.1 Cytophagales bacterium | reverse complement strand
AGTGCGTTGAAGAAGGCCTTCTCACCAGAGTTCCTCAACCGCCTCGACGATGTGATCATTTTCAATTCGCTGCAGCGCGAGCATATTCACCAGATCATTGACATCACGCTGGGCAAATTGTTCGCCCGCATTTTGTCTCTGGGTTACCACGTTGAACTGACCGACAAAGCCAAAGATTTTCTATCCGACAAAGGGTACGATCATCAGTTTGGTGCGCGGCCGCTCAACCGGGCCATTCAAAAGTACCTGGAAGACCCTGTTGCAGAGGAAATCCTCAAGGGGGAAATTGAAGAAGGTGGTACAATCCTCGCTGACCACGATGGCAAGAGCGAGACCCTGACAATCAAGGTGAAAAAGCCAAAAGCGTCGAAGAAGGAAAATTGATTGGAATTTATAACTGATTCAAAGGCGGATAACTTCCGCCTTTTTTTATGTCAATACGATCCGGCGTATTTGCGAATAAACCATTCCGTTGCCACCAACAGCAGCAACACAAAAAACACCCACTTCAGATTGATGAGTGGTTGAAATGACTCATCGGTATGGAGTTGGGCTGGCGCCGGCGTCGAGGCCAGATGAGTTGACAACTCATTCAATGTTTGGAGGGAATAAAATTTTCCTCCGGTGGCTGAAGCCAGTTTGCGCATCAACCCACGGTCGGCTGTCAGGTTCTGCAATTCCTGATTTTGCTCGGAGAGCAGGAATTCACCACGCACCGTTTCCCGCTTGCCCTTCAATTCTGTAGTGGCTTTGTAGCGATAAACCCCTTCGGGCAGTCCGCCTATGCGATAACGGCTGTTACCCGGACCTGTTACGTAACGGTATTGGGTAACGGTGCCTTGATCACTTTGCAGTTCCAGTTCAATGGTGTTTCCATACACCGGCTCAAACAAATCATTGTATACCTGGCTTTCGAGTACGACGGGGCCATCACTCGTAAATTCCTGTTGCACCGGGAAACAACGGAATTTTCTCCGGTCATCCCGGGTGCTCAGGTATTGGAATAAACGGGAGAATAGCTCATCAAATGCGGCTGTCTTCTCTGTCTCCTGATATTCGCTGAGCCTCCATCGCCAAACTCCCTCGCCCACCAGGACCGCAAGTTTACGGTCGTTGTCCTCCAGCGAAAACAACAACGGCCGGTCTGTAATTACATTGCCAATGCGTTGTTGCAGGATGGTCCGTGCATTCGCAGGAAAAGAAAAACGGCCAAATGGAACATTGACTGGCGGGTAACGACTGATCCTGGTATTTATATCTTCTGCATAACCAAGGTCATGAAAAGCGGGATTCACCACGGCCAGCACTTCATCGCGTTGACCCGAGGGCTCAAACTGAATAGGTATGCCCACTGAAGACAATAACCTCAATTGGGTTCTTTGTCCGACTACTATCAATGCTGCCGTATTGGCCTTGAGCATGGCAGATAGTAACGGTGTGGTCTTTCCTTCCACGTCCGGAGTTTGGTAGCCAATTACCAGATCTACGGCACCCGGCACCAACCAGGATGCCTCTGCTTCCTGTATACCCGGAATGTGTACGCCAAACTCATAATTAGGATTTTTCTCTACCACGGTGCGGAAGGCCTTGATGTCCGGATGCGGCGCCCTTGCAATCAGCAGTACTTTTTTCTTGCCTTCCACCACCTCAACAAATGCGGTAGCCCTGTTATTCTGAAGATTGGACTCACCGGAGACGGCTTCAACACGCACCTCTATCCGTTGCATGCCCTGGGTGGTGGCGTCGATTTGAAAATCAAAAACATGCATAACCCGGTCACTGGAATTTTTGCGCAGTTGCTGTATCATTTTTCCCTGACGGAACACGCTAACCACAATTTCTTTATTCAGCAGTCCTTTTACAGCAACTTCAGCTCTCAATGGAAACTTGTTTCCCTGATAAACGATGCGGTTGTAGTCGATCCCACGCAGTACCACATCCGGATGATCCGTGGTGTCGCCAACGCCCACGGTGTACACCGGCACTTTGTACGGTAGGTACAGGGGCGAAAGTCCCTGGTTGTAAATACCATCCGAAATCAGGACAACACCAGCGAGATTATTTCCTTCATAGCGGTTAATGGTCTCCCGGAGTGCAGTGGCCAGGTCAGAGCGACGATGGTTAAAGTGAAGACTGTCTGCACCCGACAAGGATCGCACCTGCACATCCATGTCCTGCTCCTTCAACTTTTCCTGCAAGCTGTTTAAGGTGTTGCGGATGAGAGTGGTGTCCGACAATGACATCGACCGGGAGTCATCCACGACCACGGCCAGGATCGGTTTCTCCAGTTGATTATGCGTTTGTTTCAGGATCGGGGCCAGCAGCAACATCAGCAATGCAGCTACCAGCACAGCACGCAATCCAAACAATAGTCGATTCAGGTTTTTGCTCCAATTGGCTGGTCGTCCGTACAGCAACCAGGCATACCCTAACCCTGCGAAAAGACAAAGCAGAATAAGGAACGGAGAATGATCAAACATCAATCGTTGCATGCCGGATTTGCGGAAGGGTTAGTAGCCGTATTTTTCCTTCCAGCGTTTGCGAAGATACAACCGCAGTTCTTCTTCGCGTGGATTTTGTCCGGGGTTGTAAAATTTTTGACCTTTTATATCATCTGGCAAAAATTCCATGGGCACAAAATTACCTTCAAAGCCATGCGCGTACAGGTATTCCTGCCCATATCCCAATTCCTTCATGAGTTTGGTTGGCGCATTCCGGATGGCTAATGGCACGGGGAGGTCGCCTGTAGAGCGAACTTTGGCCAAGGCTTCGTCAATAGCCACGTAGCTTGCGTTACTCTTTGCTGAGCAGGCCAGGTAGGTAGCGCATTGACTGAGGATGATCCGGGCTTCCGGGTATCCGATGACATTTACCGCCTGAAAAGCAGCTGTAGCCAACACCAATGC
>DNZD01000299.1 GCA_003504855.1 Cytophagales bacterium | reverse complement strand
CGTTAGCCTTCAAACCTACTTGATTTTGCGGGCAGTTCCAGTACGATGTTCGTTGAAAATCGAAAAGATGCGGTAACCAAAATATGATATCCGGTTACCAACGATAATAGCCTGTCAGGCGTGGGGGTAATTGCGCCATCCGGGCTACAGCCCGCTGCGAGGAGCAAAGCGGGTGACTACTTTGCTATTTTTCCTTCGATATACTTCACTGCCTGGGCGATGGTCTGCATTTTCTCTGCATCATCATCCGGGATTTTGATGTCGAAGGTCTGCTCAAATTCCATCACCAACTCTGCATAATCCAATGAGTCAATACCCAGGTCTTTTACGAAACTGGCATCCGGGGTGATCTCTGAATCTGGAATACCGAGCTTGTCGGTAAGGATGGAAGTGATTTTCTTCTGGATGTCTGGCATAATGGGCACCAAGGTAGTGAATTTGGAATAATTTGGGTGTAGTAATGGCGAACTACCCGTCTCAAAACCTGAGGCTGAATTCGGTTCCTTTCCCCAATTCGGACTTCACGGTGATCCGACCCTCATGAACTCTCATGATTTGCCGGGAAAGACTTAATCCGATGCCAGAACCGGTCTTTTTGGTGGAGAAGAACGGGATGAAGATTTTCTCCAGGGCCTCCGGATCGATACCCGGTCCATTGTCGGTGACGCTGATGATGGGCCTGCCCTTTTCACTGGTGTACGCGCGGAGTTCGATACGTTTGTTAGCCTGTTCATCAAAGGCCTGAATAGCATTCTTGATAAGGTTGATGAGCACCTGCTCGATCATATTCTTGTCGGCCAGCGCAGTGAGTTGTGGGGGATCAATATGAACAGCAATTTCAATGTTCCGGTCACTCAGTTCTTTCTTGTGCAATACTGCCATTTCCTCCAGCAAGGGTTGGATAGCCATTTCACTCATCAGCGGTTGTGGCACCTGTGTCAGGTTTCTGAATTCTTTTACAAACCGGATCAATCCTTCGCTGCGCCGGCTGATGGTCTGCAACGATAAATGCATATCTGCGAGGTCATCCCCATGAATGGGCGTCTCCGGATGCTGCACGGCATTGAGCAACGCCTCTTCAACGGTGCCTGCCAGGGAAGAAATGGGGGTGACAGAGTTCATGATTTCGTGTGTGAGCACGCGAACCAGGTTCTGCCATGCCTCCATCTCTTTCTCCTCAAGTTCACTCTGGATGTTGCTCATGGAGATAAGTTTGATCTCCTCTCCGCGCAAGGTCAGTTCGATGGCAAACACCGATAACTGTACGGTATCATCACCGATCTTAAGATTAATGAGCTCTCGTCCTCCGGTCTTCAATTTCTGAAACGCCTCGACGAGCGTGGGACTTGGTCGGTTGAGTTCTGTGATATTCTGAATTTGATTGACCCGCAATAGCCGGCGGGCAGCACTGTTGATAATCTGCACAGCGCCATCCTTTCGGAACGTCAGCAACCCGATGCCCACATGCTGAACAATATTTCTGAAAAATTGATAGTCGGAATCTCTTTCCTTCCTGCCTGCCACCAGGGTTTCATTCATCCGGCTACAGTGTTTCAGGACGCCAGGGTGGTGACTTGAAGTCTTGAAAGTCTGGGAGGCATCGTCAAAATAGATCGAGTTGAAATCCGGAGCAGGAGCCGGTTCATGGTCGGGTACTTCAAGGCCTTCTGTGATATGGGCAAAGCGGATTAACTGAAATCCCGTGGCGACGATAATGGCTAACAAAATCAACACCGAAGAGGACTTGGCGAAAACATACCCAAACACGAGCACCGATCCCGTGAGGATCAGGAGTCGGGTCATGAGGGGAGTACGCCAGTTGATATCTTTCAAGGTGGTAGGTGGTAAGTAGTAAGTGGTGAGAAGTAATTAGTAAGTAGTTCTAAAGAGGATGACAGGTTAGTTGATAATTGGTTTGCAAAATAGCTGTGATTTGGTGATCATGGAAGATAGCATTTTGATGATGGCAGCGCACTGATCACTCAATGAAGATGACTCTTCGTTGCTGATATACCCACACCTTCTGGCTGTTTCAATCCAGTGCCGGGTCTCATAAGCTTCAGCCATAGCATCGGTGGTTTTGCTGATAAAGTGCTTTTCATACTTTCGCTTGGCCCAGGCTTCTGAAATCTGTGCCCCGATAGACCTGGAAGATCTGCGAATTTGATCCGTAAGGGAATAGATTTCGGATCTGGGAAATGCCAATGAGATATCGAATATCATATCTGATAGAGCAATGGATGCTTTATATACTTCCAGGTCGGAATAGTCATTGGCGAACCGCATAATGTGCCCACATTGCTTGTGTTGCCGAATATGGTTCTTATGATCATTATTGCCACAGGAATAATTGTCTTATTTTCCATATAAAAACCACTCACCACTCACCACTCACCACTTACCACTTACCACTTACCACTTACTACTTACTACTCACCACTCAAAGCCCATACTTCTCCATCCTCCTGTACAAACTTGCCCGTGTGAGGCCCAGTTCATCCGCGGCTTTGGAGATATTGCCACTATGAAGTTGAAGGGCTTTCACAACAGCTGCCTTTTCTACTTCATCCAGATTGAGGGTGTCAACAGAAGCTGTCGACTCGGACTTCCTGCTAAAAAGAAAATCACTTTCCTGTAAAGTGGCGGAATCGGCCATGATGACAGCACGCTCAATAGCATGTTGTAACTCACGCACATTTCCGGGCCACGCATATTTCTTGAGTTTGTTGATAGCTTCTGGTGAAATGGAGAGCACTTCCTTTCGGTACTTTTTGCTATAGTAATCAAGGAAGTGATTGGCGAGCATGGGGATGTCGTCTACGCGGTCACCGAGCGGAGGGATGTGCACTTCCACTGTATTGATCCGGTACAAGAGATCTTGTCTGAACTTCCCTTCTTTTACCATTTGTTCAATCGGCATGTTGGTGGCGCAAATCAATCGGATGTCTACGTCAACTGCATTATTGGAGCCCACCCGTGTCACTTTCCGTGACTGCAGTGCACTGAGCAACTTGCTCTGCAAACTCAGACTCAGGTTTCCGATCTCATCGAGAAATAGTGTGCCTCCATTGGCTAATTCGAAGCGACCCGGGCGATCTTCGCGTGCGTCGGTAAAGGCACCTTTCTTATGTCCGAATAATTCAGACTCAAACAACGTTTCTGTAATGGCGCCCATATCGACCGCCACAAATGAACCATCACTGCGCAGTGACTTTTGGTGGATGGCGCGTGCAACCAGCTCTTTTCCTGTACCGTTTTCACCCAGGATTAATACGTTGGCGTCGGTTTTGGCAACACGGTCAATGAGAGAATATACTTCCTGCATGGCGCCACTGTTTCCCACAATGTCCCGGAAAGGCTGTGAGATTTGTTCTTCCAGCATTTGCTTGGCCTTACGCAGTTTGTCTACTTCGTTGTAGGAGCGCTTCAGTTTGATGGCCGTGGAGATCGTAGCAATCAGTTTTTCGTTCTGCCAGGGCTTCAGAATAAAATCAGTCGCCCCGTCTTTCAGCGCACGTACCGCCATCTCCACATCGCCAAAGGCAGTGATCATGATGACGACCGCATTGGGATCTTTTTCTTTGATCTTTCCGAGCCATTCAAACCCCTCCTTGCCGGAGGTAGTGTCCTTGCTGAAGTTCATGTCCAGCAGGATCACATCATAGGTATCATTGTTGAGGAGGAACGGGATCTTGTTCGGATTTTTCTCGATGATGACCTGGTAGTTGTATTTTTTCAGCAACATTTTGGCGGCGAGGAGCACATCTTCGTCGTCGTCAATCATGAGAATTTTGCCTTCGTTCACGGGGAATAGGTTTACGGTTGCCTTTTATAGTGGAAAAACTGTGCCAGTGCTCAGGGTGTCCGAAAATGGGGTTTTCGGGCAATGAAGTGGCCTCTTTTGTACAAAGATGTTCAAAAATGAACAGTTTTAAGCAGGGCCCCGATCCGTTTAGAGCAAAGTAAAATCTATACCCAATGATTCCTGGGTACAGTGAGTTCCTATAAATGATTCAATTGAACTTGTCCGTTACTTTCCCGGGCGAAAGTAGATTTGAAATCCCACCCGGATAAAGAAGTTTCCATCTGTAGTCTTGTTACCAGCGTCTATTTTGTTGGTCAGCGAATTGTATCCCAATTGTGGTTCAATGGCAATCGATTCATTGAGAAATACAGGATAGCCAGCAAGCAGGGTCCATCCAAAAAGTGAATTGGTGGTGCTCCCACCATTTCCGGTTGATGATGCGGAGGCAGATCCTATATCCACCCCTCCCTGGAAGTAGACCTTTGGAGGAAAATAGTACCTGACAAAAGGTGAAAATAGAAATCGGGAGCTGTTCAAACTGGTGGAGGCACCGTTAGCCTTGTAGGAAATACTATTGATTGTTAATCCGATTCCTGCGGCAATTTGGTCTGATAAAAAGTAACCAGCCTGAGGAATAACGCTAAACGTTGTTGTTGTACCCTGCGGCGTCGTTACGCCATTGGAAATGTACTTGGAACTCATGGAGTTAAAGCCAATACTGCCACCCAGTAAAAAACTGCCACGGGAAATCTGGGCATTGGCACCAAACACTACTAAGGAAAGAAAAATGCTCAATAGGGGCTTCTTCATAAATTTTTGGGTTTGTTACCCTAATCTAACTAAAAACTTCATTTCATTTTTCGGTATCCTGCACCACCCTTCAGTGTGGACAGGCCCGGAATTCGGGACTTCAGGAATACCCTCAGCACGGTAGTACGATCCCTTCCCATAGGTATTGCCTAAGTAGATGGTGGTTTTAAGTTTTGCTGGCCTTCCAAATTCTAAATGACAAAGCCTTCCGTTCGTATTCCCATAACTAATATCTATGATGGAAACGACTACACGGTAAGAATAAGAGTCGGAAGTCAGGGCAGGGTGGCCAATGTTATTCTGGACACCGGCAGTAGTACCCTCGCGGTCACGCCATCGGCATACGACCCCACGCTTGATGCTCACCTAAAACCCACCCCATTGGCGCAATTAATCCAGTATGGGTCTGGTGGATGGGCAGGTCCGGTGGTAAAAACAAGTTTGCGCATGGGTATCGATGAACATGAAATCACCCTCCCACGAACACCTGTAGCCATCATTGATATTCAGCAGCACGGGAGCTTCACAGGCGTGGATGGTATTCTGGGACTTGCCTACCATGTGCTGAACAACGCCTACGATTTTTCCGGTTATTTCTATCGTCATCACATTTCTCCTCCTGCCACGTATCCCTGGTCATTTCCGGCGCATAGCTTTAAAAAATTCCTCGTGCAGTTTGGTGGGTTAGTGAATAAACAGAACATTCCTTCAATCTCCATAGAACCCTACTTTGATGAAATTGAAAGGCTTGGTCTCGTAGCCAACAAGTTTGCCTTCTACACGCTTCGTTCCTGGGTGCATATCAGCGAACGGGTGGCAACAGATCCGCTAAATCAAGGTTACTTTATTTTAGGTGGCGGGGAAGAGCAACATGACTTGTACGCAGGTCCGTTCACCGAGGTGAAGGTGTTACACGATGTATACTACAATACGCATCTCAGGACCGTGCAGGTCGGAGAGGGCCGCATCATTCAGGCCAGGGAACTGCCGGTCCATTTGGCTCCCTACCAGGTGTCAAATTCAATCATCGACAGTGGCACCAGCTATCTCGCACTCGCAAGTGATGTGTACCACGCTATAACCGATTCATTGGATTCATTGAATCCTGCCTTTTCACGCCTCATCCATCTGGCTCAGCAGAAGGGCAGCGTGCCTGTAAGTGAATTAGACCTTGAAGATTGGCCTGACGTTCACTTCAGATTTGAAGGTGTCCATAAGGATGCGCTGCTCACTGTCAGACCGGACACCTACTGGCAGGTCAACTACCCGGCACCTGGACGAGCCGTGTTCCAGATTGGTCCTGAAGGGGTGCAGTCCATTTTCGGTTTACCCTTGTTGAATAACTACTATACGATTTTCGACCGGTCGGCCAGTCGGACCGGCGTAATAAAATTTGCCAGCATCAAGAGACAGGTGTAAGTGAGAATAATACTTGTCGAACGGAGGACGCCGAAAATCCGAAGAAGAGTAGGCCCAAGACATTAGATGTTCATGAAGAAGATCACCTCAAAGGCAAATCCGGCTCTGCGGATTTGCTATGATCGGATTATTCCGCTGGAAAAGGATTCGCCCGAAGCCGTCCTCCATGAGATGCACAAGTCGGTTGTGCTCAAATCAATGGGTGCAAAATCTTTACGCGCTGCATTCGAGGGTATTGACCCCATGGGGGTAGTGCCGGCACAGCACATGGCCATTATTACGTCCAAGGCCTGGCCGGCAGGTTCTACATTGAAGTGCAGGTTTCTGGATGGCTCAGACGTGCAACGCGCGAAGGTGATTCACAAGGCGAAAATTTGGGAGCAGTACGCAAACATTCATTTGTCATTTGTCACGACGAAGGATGAAGTAATCCGGATCTCCTTTAAGGCTGATACTGGCTCATGGTCGGCTGTAGGAAGAGATGCCTTGAATGCACAATATTTCCCCAGGAACAAGGCTACCATGAATTTTGGCTGGCTAAAGGATGATACCGATGACCGCGAATATGAGCGGGTAGTGGTTCACGAATTTGGTCACGCCCTTGGTTGCGTACACGAGCATCAGTCACCCACCGAGAACCTGCAGTGGGACAAAGCTAAAGTTTACGCCCAGTTTTCAGGCCCACCCAACAACTGGGACAGGGCCACCATCGACGCCAACATCCTGCAGAAGTACTCGCCCCGGGGAATCAACGAAACCATCTTCGACAGACACTCGATTATGTTGTATCAGTTCCCGGCCGAACTTTTCAGGAACCATGTTGGCACACCGATGAATTATCATTTATCTGAAAAGGACAAGGCGTTCATCGCAAAGATTTATCCAAAACCCTGAACCATGGCATCTTTTGAAGCGGCTTTGCAGCGAACACTCCTCAATGAAGGAGGGTACGTCAATGATCCGGATGATCCCGGAGGTGAAACATATCGTGGCGTGGCGCGCCGGATATTCAGCACCTGGGAAGGGTGGCCGATCGTGGATGCCATGAAGCTCCAACCGGGCTTTCCACTGAGTATGGACAAGAACATGGACTTGCAGACGAAGATCCGTGATTTCTACCGCAGTAATTTCTGGGACCGCGTACAAGGCGACCAGATTGACAACGACCATGTCGCATTTTCGGTGTTCGATTTTGCCGTAAACACGGGTGTGGCTACCAGTTCGACGCTGGCCCAGCATGTAGTGGGTGTTAACCCCGATGGCGTAATTGGTCCCGGCACCGTGAATGCCATTAATACCATGGATCCTGAGTTTTTTCTGGCGGCATTTACGGTTGCCAAAGTTGTCCGTTATGTGGGCATTGTGCACAAACGTCCGACAAGTCAGAAATACTTTTTTGGTTGGATATCAAGGGCTATCAATAACTAATACCGATATGGGATTTATCAAAGACCTATTTTCCGGAGGTTCCAGTGAACTGGTCAATTCTGTTGGCAAGGTGCTCGACAAAGTAGTAACGACCAAGGCTGAGAAGATGCAATTGGAAATGGAGATGAAGAAGGCGGAGCGGCAGTTTGAGCTGGACATGGCTAACCTATCCCTGGAAGAGCGTAAGGCCATGCTCGGCGATGTGGCTTCGGCGCGCGCTAGTAATGCGGCGGTGGAGACCAGTGCCACGGCAAGCCGGCTTTCAAAGAATGTGTCTGCTTTCCTTGCGTTGGGTGGCACCCTCTTGTGCTTTGCATTATTTGCCTGGCTGATGTTCGGGGAGTGGAAGAAACCGGATGATACGGACAAGAAGGAGATCATCCTCTACGTATTGGGCGTTCTGAGTGGAATTCTCTCCCAGATCTACAGTTATTATTTCGGCTCCAGCCAGGGAAGTGCCACCAAGACCGATATCATCAGTTCCATGCATCAAAACCTGCGAAACGAAAAATCCTGAAACCAAGAGGGGACGCTGAAAACCTTTAACAGAGTAGGCACCATCCAAATCAACATAACCCATGACAGAGATCACCCACACCGGCACCTTCATAGATGCCACAACCGCAAAAGCAAACCTGGCTGCGTACTTCAGCGATGAAGGAAAGCCGCAACCCAAACACGATCATCCTGACCATGTTTTTGGACATGTACTTGGGCTGGCGAAAATCAAGGAGTTGTTGGCACGCATCGATCAGCACAACCTGCACGAGACGGATTCCTCCAAACACATCAATGGACTTAGAATTTATCATTCAAAGACTCATGGTAAAAAGGATATTCTGGTGGTTCCGGTCACACGGGATGGTCACGACTACCCCGATCCGGTTCATCATTCGTCAACCGATAAATCCAGGGGAGCTCATCCAAAAGCGAAATCTGCTCTTGGTCCCGCTTTGATCTTGTCGGACTCGCGACCATGTCCGAACCTGTGTAATTAGTCTGGGCCGGATGGAAGGGCTTTGAATCCTTCCTATCTTTAGGAATGGATTTGGAGTCCTTCAACATCTGGGTCTCATCGATTTCGGACGTCACGGCGCTCTTTCCCGTGATCTTGTGTTTGTTCGTGGTGCCCAGGAAGCATCCCTTTATAATACTGAGTTGGTACTTCTACCTGAGTGGATTCATCATGATCGGCACCTTGATTACATCCGAGATGGGCATTTTTAATATGCCTGCGTATCATCTGCTCGCAGCGGTGGAGGTAATCCTGTTGTATGAGTTCTATGCAAGGATTACTTATTCAAAGGGCCCGAGACGTTGGGTGACTGTTTTGTTGGTGATCCTCTTTTTATTCAACTCTGTCTTCATAGAGCCTTTGGAACAGTTTAACTCATTTGCCTGGACGTTCGGTATTCTTTTCTTGCTGTGCCTGGGTCTTAGCTACCTGTACAAATTATATGATGATCTGGAGAACATTCATTTGCCCACCCATCCCTTATTTGTTATTAACACCGGATTTCTCATTTATTTTGCCGGATCTTTATTCACCTATATTCTGGGTTCACGAATTTTATCTGAAGAAGCGAAAGGATTCTTTCACAATGGTTGGGTGATCCAATCGGTTTCTACCATCGTCAAAAACACTATTGCAGGCTACGGACTATGGCTGGCGAGACAGCAGTAAATGATCTGATGACCCTGGTGCTGGGCACTGCCTCCATGCTGATCATGTTGATGGCGATTATCCTCTTTGTCTTTTTGTTTCAGAAGAAACTGATGAAGAAGGAAAGGGCTTATCGTGAAATTGAAAAGTTGTTGCAGAAGCAGGAATTGCTGTCTGCCTATGCGTTGATTCAAGGGCAGGAAAAGGAGCGCAAACGAGTAGCGGCTGACGTCCACGATAACCTGAGCAACCTGCTGGCAACCTTGAAGATTTACAGTGACCTGGTCTTGATGGGTCCTTCGGCGCACGAGATGAACAGCTTGAACTACCGGATCAATAACCTGGTGGAGCGGCTTTCAGTGGAAGTACGCCGTATCGCACATAGCCTTGATTCCAGCACGTTGCGCAATTTTGGACTTTCGGCGGCAGTGGAGCAATTATGTGAGGCAGTAACCAATTCCGGTAAAATTAAGGTAACCTCCATTGTGGATGTCAAACCATCAGCCGATGATGGGGAGACATTGCTCAATATGTATCGCATTGTCCAGGAGCTTTTTACCAATACACTGAAGCATGCCCAGGCCACCGCTATTCGCTTTGAAATCACCCAGGTCCATGATGAAATCACCATTATTTTTGAAGATAATGGTATCGGGTTTGACGTGCAGGCAGCAAGCAAGAAATCGATGGGATTGCACAACATCCGAAGCCGGGTAGAGAGCCTTCACGGTGAGTTAAGGATCGAATCTTCGTCTGCAGGCAGCACATTTATTATTGAAATCCCCCTTGCGCATGGAAACCCATAAACCCCTCCGTATTTGCATCGCCGATGATCATCCGATTGTTGTGGATGGACTGAAAGAAATTCTCAAGACCAGACAGGAATGGGAAGTGGTGGGAGTGGCCTATGATGGTCGCCAGTTCCTGGACGTTATCAGAAAACACCAACCCGAACTGGCGATCGTGGATATCAATATGCCCGTCATCAATGGCATCCAGTGTACCACCATGATCAAAGAGCAATTTCCTGCAATCAGGGTCATCATCCTTACCATGTATCCTGAAAAGACATTCATCAACCAGCTATTAAGAGCCGGGGCGGACGGATGTTTGTTAAAGAGCCGAGGGTCCATTGACCTCATCAACGCGATTGAGCGGGTCAGCAGTGGAAAATCGTACTTTGACTGGATATCTGATTTTAAGCGGGAGTCTGATGCACAGGAATGGCGCCTCAGTGAACGTGAGCTTCAAATCATTCGCCTGGTTATGGAAGGTCTCAGCAACGCAGAGATCGGCGAGCGGATTTTTATCTCCGAAGAAACAGTGAAGACGCACCGTAAGAATATTTTCAGAAAACTCGGCGTGCATAATGTGGCAGAATTGACCACATTTGTTATGCACCATGGCATTGCATGAGGCCTCCCCAATTTTTTGGCACTCAGTTCTGTTTAGTACCTTGCCGGAAATGACCATCATGCGCTATTTGCTTTGTTCCCTCTGTTTATGCCTGACGATAACCCAGGCAACAGCTCAGATTCTCAAACAAGAGTACTACGACCTCACAATTTATCGTATTGCCAATAAGGCGCAGGAAGATCAGGTTGATCATTACTTGAAGAATGCATTGTTGCCTACCCTGCACCGGGCCGGGATCAGGAACATCGGAGTATTCAAGCCGGTAGAGCAGGATTCCACCTTTGGCAAACGGATTTATGTGCTGATCCCCTACAAGAATCTGACACTTTATTCGGAGATGAATGACCTGATCACCATAGACAAGGCATACAACGAGGCTGGAAAGGATTATCTCAACGCACCTTATAACCAACCTCCTTACCAGCGAATGGAATCTATCCTGCTTCGGACCTTCAAAGGAGCGCCGGCACTGCAGCCATCCCCCCTTACCGGACCCCGTTCGGAGCGTGTCTACGAACTCAGGAGTTATGAAAGTGCTACAGAAAGAATCTACCGTAACAAGGTAAATATGTTTGTGGAAGGAGATGAAGTAGCCCTGTTCAAGCGACTGGGATTTAATGCTGTGTTTTATGCAGATGTGCTGGCAGGAGGCAAGATGCCCAATCTTATGTATATGACTACTTTCGCGAACCAGGCTTCAAGGGATGAACATTGGAAAGCCTTTACAGACGACGCGCAGTGGAAGAGCCTCAAGGGCAATCCGATCTATCAGAACAATATTTCTAAAATCACCATTTGGTTCCTGCGGCCTACTGATTATTCGGATTATTGATGAATGGAGCACCGAACCGTCTTATATCACCACAAGGATGATGAAATTTCAATCACCGTAGAGGCTGGCTTTGAAAATGGGTCCCTGGTGGTAGAAGGGTATGATATCGGAATGCGTGTAAAAGAATACTGGGGCGACAGCGACTATGAATACTCCACCACGGTAGCCGAAGCAGATCTCGTTCAATTGGCGAATGCATTGGGAGTGGCCAATGATCAGGAAAGCATCGTACGAGGCCTGTTGTCCAGGTTCAATGACAACTTCTGTTATTCCAATTTTGTTAAGTTTCTGGAGTCTCATCATATTCCCTCGCGTGGCGGATCGTGGACATAAGACCAAGCTCTTTGATACATCTTTAGTTGTATATTTTACTTATTTCTCCCTTGGTTAATTGAACCAGTTAGTTCGAGATGTATATTTTGAGAACGATCAAATCAAGATGAAGACCATGAGAATTTCAGGCAGACGACTTATACAAGCATCATTGATTGGGGTAGCTTGTTTTTTTGGATTCGAAGGTTGGTCTCAAATTGATCAAGTTCCGGGATATCTGGTGCCATTGCAAGGTGATACGATTCGTGGTTTTATTGAAAACAGAAGCCTGAAATCAAATGCTAATTTTTGCGTCTTTGCTGCTTCTGCCAAGGAAAGCCCTAAGATCTATTATCCGGGTGACATTAAGGCCTATGGAATGGATGGACTCAAGTACTTCCAGTCAATTTCAATTAAGGATAATTTGGGTAATTCAAAGCGAGTGTTTGCATCAATCGTTTTGATGTCGCGGGCCAGTCTATACCGCTATCGAAAGTCTACGTATATGGTTCATGATTCCCTTGGTACCCAAGATTTAACCTTTAATGGCCCCCAAGACTTATTTGGAATGAATAAGTCACGCGGAAAGATGAATTTTATGTTTGCTGATTGCAAGACTGTTCGTTTTCCTTGGGATTCAATTATACTCAATGATGAGAAAATTGTGGAATTAACCCGCAAGTACAATTCTTGCAAGGGAGTTCCAATACTTTTTAAACCAGGTAAAGTCATTAGACCCGTTCGCAGTTCTTTTGGACTACTGATTGGATTTGATGCATCCTCGTATCAATTTGCGGATTTCGAAGCAACCGGCACCAGGGCCACTTATAGGCAGACAAAATTTACGGGATCTAATGTTCCGGTTTTTGGTGGCTGGTATTCTCTCACTTTTCCCCGACTCTCAAATGCTTTCTCCGTCTATGCTGAGGCGACCTATTTTTCGCAAACCATCAATGGGTTTGCATCGGGAACCAGCATAACAGGTAATCCCGAAACTGAGTCGGTTGAACTGAAGGCGAACTACCTTCGTTTAGGTCTTGGAGTAAAGGTATTGATCCCTATGCGATACATAACACCTTTTTTGAAGGGGGGAGTTTCATCCTATCAGGCATCGGGTTTTTCCGGAACAAGAACGCATGAAACCCTTATCAATTCAACCCTCGTAAGTGATGTTACGCATCCTTGGGATAACGCCAATCTGATCGGATTTTGGGTGGGCTTTGGTATTGAAAGCAGCCTGAGTGATCGACTCGCCATAAGTGCAGAGGCTCGTTACGATACGGTAACAGGATTTTCCGGGACCAATACGGGTTATCCCCTCAATGGTTCACATACTATTTTCATGTTAAGCCTGACAAAACGTTAAATCTTGAATTTACTGTCAGGGCTTAAAATGAATTATTTGTATTTCTTTTCCGGCCACTGCGTAAAGTAATTCATCTACCAGCAGGTAAAATTGGCTGCTTCCCAGGAGAGCCATTGTCCGTACTTCACCGGAGTAGAGGTCTGTTAGAATCAATTGACCTCCTTTGGTATAGTATATTTCTTCACCAATGAAGCCGAAGTACGAAATACCCTTCTCGCCAATTGTTTTAAGAAATTTTCCCAGGCTATTGAATACATGAATACCTGCACTTCGGTCTAGCAGGAACACATAGTTCTGATATTCCTTCATGTATATCAGGTCCTCGGCGTTATGCGATACTATTGCCGGCATGGCAACCTCCCACGCAATCGCGCTACACCTGGAGGAGGTTTTCTTTAGGGTAAAATCACCCGCATCTACAATCCATAGTTCGTGGAGCATGGGTGCTGCTAACCACGGGGTCACGGCCAGGGAGGGCTCAAGGTCAACCAGCGTAGCAAAAGCCAGGTCTGAAGAAAGCGTTCCATATTTTCCGAAATTGCGTTGATAGAAGAAAGCCTGCGCACCATCCAATGGATCGATCAGGGTAGGTACCTGATCAAATTTATAACGTCCTACCCGTTTACCCGCCAGGTTTATCTTTTCAACAACCCCTGACTTTAACTGTATGATAAGATCACTGGCCCGGTCAACGCCAGCCCATATAATTTCAGCTTCAGCCGTGTACCGGATAGTTCCAGTTTGTGCCTGTGCTGATGAAAGACAAAGCACGAGCATCGAAGTAAACACGAGGGTGGCTTTCATACCTTGAATTTCTTCGTCGTTACGGTTTGGCCGTCATATACGGCATAGGTGGTGTCATGTACCCATTCGCCCAGGTTGATGTAACGCGAGGTAGCCGACACGGGTATGTCGAGCACGAGGTGCCGGTGACCGAAAATATAGAAATCGTGGTGTTTCATCGATTCTTGCTCTTTGCACCAGATCAACAGGAATTCCTTGTCATCACCGAGGTATTGTTCAGCATTCTTGCTGTTGCTGATCCGGCTCCGTTTGCTCCAGAAAGTAGCTATTTGCATGCCAAGATTTGGGTGAATGCGGGCAAACAGCCATTGACATACCCTGCTCGCGAAAAATTTCTTCAACAACTTATAGGCATGTTCACCGGGTCCCAGCCCATCGCCATGCCCCAGGAGGAGGCGTTGGTTTCCCACAACCAGTACAATGGGCTCGCGATGGATCGGGATACCCAATTCGGTAGGGAAGTAGTCAAACATCCACATGTCGTGATTGCCGGTGAAGAACGCTATTTCGATACCTGCATCCCGAAGTTCAGCTAACTTACCCTGCAGACGGATATAGCCCCTGGGAATGGTATGTCGGTACTCAAACCAAAAATCAAATATGTCGCCGAGCAGGTAGATGGCCGCAGCATCGTGGCGGATTTGATCCAGCCATGCTACAATGTTGCGTTCACGATCCAGACTTGAGGCATGAGTTGGCACACCCAAATGAAAATCAGAAGCGAAGTAGATTTTTTTTCCTGGAGGCAGTTGGAATGAAGCAGCTTTCATGAGGTGTTGCGACGGCCGCAAAGATACGTATTTGACAACGAATCAGTTATAATGACCATTGGCCGTCTCGGAATATCCAAGGTGCTACCTGCCAAAAAAAAGAGCACCATTTAGCGGTGCTCTTTTTTGAGGGTTAGGCCAGTTGCTACTGTGCTGCGTGCGGATCTTCCACCGGATTGGGAGCGGGAGAAGGAGCATCTTCTTTGCCGAATCCGGCTGCCTCCTTATTTGTTTCTTCCTTCTTCAGGTCCTGGCCGTTGGTATACTTTTCATAATTCGTCTGGTGGCTAAATGGCCGCTTGCCAATCAGTCGCTCCAGATCTGTCTGGAATAAAATTTCCTTCTGCAACAATTCCTTGGCAATGATCTCCAGCTCATTGCGATGATCATTCAACAACTTCTTGGTGCGCTGGTAACAGAAATCGATCAGGGATTTTACCTCCTTGTCAATCCGTTCTGCCGTAGCATCAGAATAAGGCTTCTGGAAATTGTATTCAGACTGTTTGCTGTCATAGAAAGACAGGTTGCCAATCTCTTTGTTCATGCCATAAACGGTGACAATGCTGTACGCCATCTTCGTAATCCGCTCCAGGTCACTCAAAGCACCAGTTGATATCTTGTTAAACACAATATCCTCAGCAACACGCCCCCCAAACGACATGCACATCTCATCAATAAGCTGGTCGGTTTGGTACAAAAACTGCTCTTTCGGCAAATACTGGGCATAACCCAATGCCGCTATGCCCCGGGGTACAATACTGACCTTCACGAGTGGATCGGCATGTTCCAAGAACCATCCTGCTACCGCATGACCGGATTCGTGGTAAGCCACGATTTGCTTTTCCTCGGGTGAAATAATCTTATTCTTCTTCTCCAGTCCGCCAATGACCCGGTCAATTGCATCGTGGAAGTCCTGCATCTCCACTTCTTTCTTATCGCGACGGGCAGCAATCAATGCAGCTTCATTACAAACATTCGCAATTTCCGCGCCTGCGAACCCAGGGGTTTGAGCAGCCAGTTTCTTGGTGTCAACTTCCTTGGACAGCTTAATTGGCTTCAGGTGCACTTTAAAGATGGCTTCGCGCCCAACAATATCTGGTTTGTCAATGCTGATTTGCCGGTCGAAGCGGCCCGGACGGAGCAGCGCTGAATCCAACACATCAGGACGGTTGGTGGCTGCCAAAATGATTACACCGCTGTCGGTGGCAAAGCCATCCATTTCTACCAGCAATGAGTTCAATGTATTTTCACGCTCATCATTAGCGCCGGGTACCTGTCCGCGTCCGCGTGACCGACCGATGGCATCAATCTCATCGATAAAAATGATACACGGCGCTTTCTCTTTCGCTTGTTTGAAGAGGTCACGCACGCGCGCGGCACCAACGCCAACAAACATCTCCACAAAGTCAGAACCTGACAGCGAGAAGAAGGGTACACCAGCTTCGCCGGCAACCGCTTTTGCCAATAACGTCTTTCCGGTTCCGGGAGGTCCAACCAGGAGTGCGCCCTTGGGAATCTTTCCACCCAGTTTCGTGAACTTGCCAGGGTTCTTGAGGAACTCGACAATCTCCATTATTTCCTCCTTGGCTTCGTCCAGACCAGCGGCATCTTCAAAAGTAATTTTGACTTTGCTTTCGGCATCAAAGAGCGCTGCTTTCGACTTACCAATATTGAATATCTGACCACCAGGTCCGCCTCCGCCAGTCATGCGACGCATCAGCATCCAGAAACCGAACAGCAGGAGGAAGAGGAATCCCCACTGTACGAGCACACTGGTAAAATCACTTCGTTCTTCTATGCGAAGATCAATTTGTTGATCGCGTGGAATTGATTTAACGATTTGATCGTATTTGTCCTGAAATTTTCCATTGTCGGCAATCTTCAGTTTATAATGTGGACCAGTTGTATTGGGGCCTCCTAATGGACTGTTGCGTTCAAGTTCCTGCTTGTACTTGGCATTTTTTAGCGTTGCTTCCTTCAGGGTAATTTCAACCTGCTCTTCGTTCTTCACCAACACCAGTTTCTGGATGTCATTGCTCTTCACCATGTCCTCAAACCGGTTCATCTGGATTTCTACCAGATCTCCCGATTGCTTAAAGAGAGAAACCCCCAGAATCATCGCCACCAGACCCAGGATTACCCAGATCTGATAATTAGGGCGAGGTCCGCGGGGCGGAAGCATATTCTTGTTGTCCTTTCGTTCCTTGTCAGCCATGCTCTTTTGCTACTTATTTTAAACTCATTCAATAACGTACTGTGCCCAAATTGGTTCTAGTCTTCAATTTCCGTGATTTTGGCATCCCCCCACAGTTTTTCCAGGGAATAGAAGGTGCGCTTGTCTCTCCGGAAGATGTGGGCGACTACATTGGTATAGTCGAGCAACATCCATTCTTTATTGTTTTTTCCTTCTGCGTGCCAGGGGTCTTCTTTCAGCCCTTTTCGCACCTCGTCTTCCATGGAGTCGGCAATAGCGTCAAGTTGCTTGTCAGAATTACCTGAACACACGATGAAAAAGTCCGCAACGGCGTTTTTTACACTCCTAAGGTCCATCACCACAATCTCGGTGGCTTTCTTTTCCTGCATCCCCTTCACCACCAACTGACTTAATTTTTCAGTGTGATCAACCTTCCTTCTTTTAGCCATTCATTAACTTGTGTTGCGGTCTCTCTATCAACCCGTAAAACTAACCAAAATAACCTTGTATAAAATTCCTGCCAGACCGCTTTTCCTGGGTAAGAACCTTATTTCTGTGCCAGAATGTCACTCTACCAACACTGCCCTTCAGGCGTTACATGATACCTCCCCGCAAACCGAAGGAACAATTTTCATTACGGCTCACCAGTCAGCAGGGCGAGGACAAAGGGGTAATTCGTGGGAGGCTGAGCCAGGCAAAAACATCACGTTTTCCGTATTGCTGAACCCCGCGTTTCTGCCACCAGCAGATCAGTTCAAATTGAACATGGCCGTGGCACTAGGGGTGGCTCACGGCCTTCAAGGCCTGATCAATGCTCAGGTCCTCGTCAAATGGCCCAACGACCTTTGGGTGCGTGAGCGCAAAGTCGGGGGTATTCTGATTGAAAACCAGCTTCGGGGTCATCACCTGAGCTCATCCATCGTGGGAATTGGTATTAATGTCAATCAACAACGGTTTCAAAGTCCATTGGCGACCTCACTGGCTGTTGAGGCAGGCCATGAATTTCAATTGCAGGAGGTGCTTGAGGCTGTGGCTGAGTCCCTGGAGGGAGAATATCTTCGCCTTCGTGCCGGAAGCGCCGAACTCAAGTCCCGGTATTTGGCCAACATGTACAGAATGGGGGAGTCCCACAAATTCATCGCAGACGGGGAGTCCTTCGAAGGAACGATACGGGATGTTGATGATGCCGGGCGTTTGTGTATGGATACCGAGAACGGTCCCAGGGCATTTTCCTTTCAACAGGTCAAGTTCATATTCTGAACTGAATTGCGATCTTTTGTATACTATTTGTTGGATTGTAAGGCCCTAAATGCATTATCTTCCAACCTTTAAAATAAACCCGCATGAACTTAAATACTGAAGCGCAGAAGGAAAACACGTACGATGCGATCGTCGTCGGGACAGGCATCAGCGGAGGATGGGCAGCCAAGGAACTCACCGAAAAGGGTCTGAAGACGTTGGTCTTGGAACGGGGAAGGATGGTGAAGCACGGTGAATATCCCACGGCCACGAAAGCACCCTGGGAATTGGAGAATGCTGATCGGCCGACCCAGGAAGACCTGGTCCGTCAGGGCGTTCAAAATCGTACGGGCTATACCGTTCGCCAATCCAGCAAACACTGGTTTGTAAATGATATCGAGAACCCCTATTCAGAAACCAAACGGTTCGACTGGATGCGCGGGTACCATGTGGGCGGCCGCTCCATTACCTGGGGCCGGCAAAGCTATCGCCTTGGCGACATGGACTTTGAGGCAAATGCAAAAGACGGCATCGCAGTTGATTGGCCGGTGCGATACAAAGACATGTCTCCATGGTATGACTATGTAGAAACATTCATCGGCGTCAGCGGTCAAAACGAAGGATTGTATCAGTTGCCCGACGGGAAGTTTC
>DNZD01000314.1 GCA_003504855.1 Cytophagales bacterium | reverse complement strand
CTATGGGTGTAGAGTTTCTGGCTCGCGAAGTCGGGCTTAGTCGGGTACAGTTGTATCGCAAAATCAATGCCCTTACGGGAATAACCGTAAATGAACTCATTCGAAACTTTCGACTACAACGCGCGGCCCAATTACTGGAACAACGATGGGGACCTGTATCTCAGGTTGCTTATGAAGTAGGAATCCTTAACCTATCCTATTTCAGCAAGTGCTTCCGGGAACAGTATGGGGTATCTCCTTCTGAGTACCCCAAGCAAACAGCTTGATTCTGCCTGCTTCACCTTCATCCGAAATTTCAATAAAGGCACTATCTTGTTATTGCCAAAACCTGCTACCCCATGAAATCCATTGCCCGACTTTCTCTGGTATTGCTGTTGCTGGGTTGCCAATCCAAATCTGGTTCTGATTCGAAACAAGACAGCACCAGGGTTGATTCCACATCGCAGCCGATTTCCACGGGTTCAAATCTGCAAGCCGATGAAGCGCTGTATGGATTCAGCCTGGCTGCCTCCGAGTTCTCTGCCCTGGTTTTGTCTGGTACCAGCCTGTCAACAGATTCAACAGAAATTTCAGATGTCGAGACGTACCTCGGCACCCTGCGGCCAGCCATCGTCCTCTCACAATCTGCACTGACTTACCCGGCTGAAGCGGAACTATGCGACCGGAATACCTGGTATCAGGTACAACTGGATGACCAACAAGGTTGGGTAACCGGCGATCGTCTGTTACAAAAAACAGGAGCGCCAACCTGGCAAGACAATTTTGAGTATGCGGGAAAAAACTACACCGTTGGCTTCTTGCGTCCCGCCACACCAGGGGCAAGCAATGCACAGGGACTGACAGGCTGCACCGAATATGCAGTTCTTTACTTCATGGATGAAGCTGGGAAAAAGATTCATTTTTTGAAGGGTGATGCTTCGCCGCTGGAGGCGATCACTGGATCCTATAGCAATTGGTTCAGTTTATTGTCGGGTGAAGCAGGTGGCGGCAGTATAACTTCTTTGGAATCGGGTGATGGACAAAATGAGGTAGTTCGGCTTCACCTGCGATATGGTTATCAGGAAGGCGGAGGGCAGGCTATCCTGCACGTTGAATACAAAGACGGGATTTTTTCAGTTGTCTCGCTTGAGCAAAGGGAAGAAATCAATTGAGTGCCTGATCAGCGCCAGTTTTGTTTGAGCCAATTTCGCACTGGCTCATCATAACGCTTCAGTACTACGTACGCCAGGCCGATAAAGAAGAATAACAGTACTATTCCCACCATGATAATGGTGCCCGGGTCGGGTTTTAGGTGTATCCACTCCATATAGATGTACATAAAAGGATAGTGGATGATGTAAATCGGATAGGAAATAATACCTGCAAAATTACAGATCTGTGCCCAACGACCGCTGATGGTACCCCCGGCTCCCATCGCCACAATCAAGGGGAAGGCGATGATGATGGAAGCAGCTTCATACCACCCGTTGAAGGAGTATGTCGGGAAGAACAATGCTACCAGCAACAAAGAACAAATCAAATAGGCCGCCGGGATGCGAATCCTAAACCCTGATCGATAGAGCAGTAACCCGGCAAAGAATGGGAACATCATGCGAACAACCCCAATCCAAAAGGTGCTGTACCCCCATCCGGTTGCGAGGTCACCACGCCATACCGCAACGCCGGTCAGGATGGCTCCCCATATGAAAACGAAACCGATAAGGGTCGCTCGATTCATCCGCCTGCCAATCAGTGCATAAAACAGGTTGGCGAGATACTCTTGGAGCAGCGACCACAGTGGACCATTGAGTGAGTGTGTTTCATCCCAACCCCGGATGTCTTTATGCGGCAGCAGGGTGAATCCCCACAAAACAATGGCGACGAGCTTTAGTGCCCCCACTGACGATGAGGTGGTTGAAAACGGGTCAACATAAAAGGCAAGGCCTCCAATCACCAGGGAGGCGATGACGAGGGGATGCAGGCGAATGAGGCGGATGCGAAAGAAGTCCATCAAAGACATACGCGACCATCGGTCATCATAGGCGTATCCAATCACAAAACCCGAAAGCAGGAAAAAAAAATCGACGGCGAGGTAGCCGTGGTGCATGGGGTGTTGAGAGAAATCAGGAAAGTATCCTTCCATCAAATGGAAGCCTACCACCAGCAAGGCGGCAGTTCCACGAAGGCCATCGAGTATGGGGAAATGTGGCTTTGTGGAAGCGGCCACCGATGCAATATTTACTTTTGGCAAATGCTCTGATACGTTTTGGGCGTCATGCCGGTCTCTTTCTTAAACGCCCGAATGAAGTAGTGAAGATTTTGAAAGCCGGACAGGTAGCACACTTCCGTGATGTTGTGCCTCATGCTTCGCAGGTGTTCCTTCGCCAGTCGCAATCGCTCCTGCAGAATGTAGTCACCCGGTGCGATACCAAACTCTTCCTTGAACTTTCTAAAGAAACTGGCGCGGCTCATGCACACCTTCTCGTGCAGCCTGTTCAGATCAATCTTTTCGCGGATATTGGTTTTAATGTACTGAATGAGGTGAGCGAAGCGGTGGCTGGATCCCATCCGCACATAGTTCAGTTCGAGCAATTGCCTTGCCTGCGTTTGCATGAGACGGATCATCAATTCGCGCAGGGCCAGGTGTGCCAGCAAGTCTTTCTCCTTCCGGTGCTCCTGCACACTGATCCTCATCAAGCGATTGATCGTGTCGCCAAGCTCCTGGGTATTGTTCACGTGAAACATGGCTTCCTCAATTTTCCACTGCTGGTGCGCTTCCACCTTGGGAAACTTCTCATTCAACAGGTTGAGTGTCTCCTGAATGTGCTCGGCCGATATGGCCAGCGCGATACATTGGGTCGGATTGCTTAGCTGAGCCTCCGGAAAGTCGATCTGCATCGTCTCATGCGGTGGCACAATCACCGATTCGCCGGGCAGATAGTCAAATCCCGGTTCACCAAACAGGTGCATGACCTTTTTGCCCCGTAACATACTGGTAAGTACCAGGTCACCAAAGGTGAGGTTTACGCGTTCGGCCCGCTGATGCGTCTCAAACACGTTCAATTCACACTTCTCCATGGTGAACGCAGTCCGGTTTTCTACAAGTGTGTAGAGTGAACGTTCGGGTGAAGGCAGGAATGGCTGAAGTCCGGATTTCATCTGAAAGCCAATATAAGAATTCCAGAAAACGATTGAAATGAGACTTGAGGTCCATGATTTGATACCGGAGGACAATTCGATGAGCGGCAAAGCATGCAGCTTTGGTATATCCACAAAAACCTAAAAAAACCATGGAAACAGCTGAAATGACCAAAACAAAGACGGTTCCCCGTCCTGCGTTCAAAGCCCGTTACGACCATTTTATCGGAGGTGCCTGGGTGGCTCCCTCTGGCGGAGAGTACTTCGACAACATTTCCCCTATCGACGGGAAGCCGTTTACCCAGGCTGCCCGGGGCAACAAGCAAGACATCGACAAAGCCATTGATGCGGCTCATGTGGCCTTTGCTACCTGGTCCAAGACCTCCGCGGCAGAACGCGCCCGCGTGCTGCTGGCCATTGCCGATGTGATGGAAAAAAATCTCGAACTCCTCGCCCGCGTGGAGACCGTTGACAACGGCAAAGCCATTCGCGAAACCAGAGCGGCTGACCTTCCCCTCGCCATTGATCACTTCCGCTATTTCGCAGGGGTGATTCGCTCGGATGAGAGCACCATGTCCGAACACGATGAATACACCATCAGCATTAACCTGCAGGAACCCCTCGGTGTTGTGGGTCAGATTATTCCCTGGAACTTTCCATTGTTAATGGCCGCGTGGAAAATTGCTCCTGCCCTGGCAGCCGGTTGTACGGTGGTGGTGAAACCAGCCGAACAAACACCGACCAGTATTATGGTATGGATGGAATTGATTCAGGATATCCTGCCCAAAGGCATTCTCAACGTGGTTACCGGTTTCGGCGTTGAGGCCGGCAAGCCATTGGCCACCTCACCGCGTGTAGCTAAAGTTGCCTTTACCGGTGAGACGACCACGGGACGATTGATCATGCAGTACGCCAGCGAGAACCTCATTCCGGTTACGATGGAGCTCGGCGGAAAATCACCAAACATCTTCATGCCCAGTATCGCGGATTCTGATGATGCCTTCTTCGACAAGTGCGTTGAGGGGGCTGTGCTTTTTGCGCTCAACCAGGGCGAGGTATGCACTTGCCCTTCCCGTTTGTTGGTACACGAAAAGATTTATGACAAGTTCATGGAGCGCGTCGTTGCCCGCACCAAAGCCATCAAGGTGGGTCATCCACTGGCCGAAGACACCATGATGGGTGCCCAGGCGTCCAACGATCAGTTTGAAAAGATTCTGTCTTACATGGACATCGGCAAACAGGAAGGTGCTCAAGTAATCACCGGTGGTGCCGCCGCACAACTCAACAGCGGACTGGAGAAAGGCTACTATATTCAACCTACCATCCTCAAGGGAAATAACAAGATGCGTGTATTCCAGGAGGAGATCTTCGGGCCGGTGGTATGTGTAACAACCTTCAAGACAACCGAAGAGGCCATCGCTATTGCCAATGACTCATTGTATGGTCTAGGTGCGGGTCTGTGGACCCGGGATGCGCATGAGATCTATCAGATCCCACGAGCCATTCAGGCAGGTCGGGTGTGGGTAAACTGCTACCACGCCTATCCCGCTCACGCACCCTTCGGCGGTTATAAGAAATCAGGTTTCGGTCGTGAGACACATAAGATGATGCTCAACCATTATCGCAACACGAAGAACATGCTGATCTCCTACAACAAGAACAAACTGGGATTCTTTTAACCCTTAACCAATTTACCTTCCTGCTGCATGCGTGCGGCAGGAAGGTTTTTTTATTATGTCTGTACCCCGCGTATTGATCAGTCCAGAAGCTGTCGCCGTGATAAACACCTTACGTGCACGTCACGGGGCGTTGATGTTCCATCAGAGCGGCGGTTGCTGTGATGGATCACAGCCTATGTGCTTTGAAGCCGGGGATTTCAAAACCGGAGACAGCGATGTGCTGTTGGGTACGGTCCACGACTGCCCATTCTGGATGAGCCGGGATCAGTACGAATACTGGAAACACACACAGCTTACGTTGGACGTCATTGCCGGACGCGGGTCCAGCTTCTCGCTGGAGATACCGATGGGGGTGCGATTCATTGTAAGATCCAGGCTATTCACCGAGGCTGAGTTGAATGAAGTCAATCTGTCGTCCAATTAGACTTTGCCGTATATTTGCCTGATGCGAACTGCACCTTTCCGTAAGGGCTCACTCCTTTTATTCGTTGTTTCTTTTTTTACCCTCTCTGCAAATGCCCAGTTACTTTCTGACTCGGTCCGCATAGATAACCATTACCGTACATTCCATTTCAAAAAGCCCGGGACTTCAACCGTATCTCAACTTATATTTGTTCTTCACGGGTCAGGGGGCAATGGCAAAGACTTTCGTCAAAACGCCCTGAACCTCGAAGCCCGCTCGGATCAAGAACAATTTATATTGGTATATCCGGATGGCTACAAGCACTTTTGGAACGAGTGCCGAAAAGCTGCACAGACCCCTCCCAACCTGGAGAACATCAATGAAGAGGCGTTCTTCACCCGTATGATCGAGTACTTCAGGGACAAGTATAAGATCGATGAGTCAAGGGTATTTGCCATCGGCTTTAGTGGTGGAGGTCATATGGCATATAAATTGGTGATTACCATGCCTGAAAAAATCAGGGCTATCACAGCGATCGTTGCCAGCCTGCCCGACAGCACCAATATGGATTGCATCGAAAAGAAGGTGTCCCGGTCAGTCATGATCGTGAATGGGACCCTTGATCCGTTAAATAAATGGGAAGGTGGAGAAATCATACTGGCCAATAATGTCCGTATGGGCAGAATGCGCTCCGCCGAGGCATCATTCCGGTACTGGGCTCAACTAGCTGGCTACACCGGAACGCCCAGGTCTGATAGGCTGCCCGACCTTGACACCAGCGATGGCAAGATTATCGAACGATACAGTTATTCGCATCAAGGTAAACCAGAAGTGGTCTTATTAAAGGTAGTTGGGGGCAAACACGACTTACCCAATGACATCGACACATTTCAGGAGGCCTGGTCATTCTTTAAGCGCCAATAGCCACCGAGTCCGACGCCTGCCTTCCAGCACAATAGAAGATCGAAATCTGGTATATTTGGCCAAT
>DNZD01000203.1 GCA_003504855.1 Cytophagales bacterium | reverse complement strand
TCTGCGGGAAATGCCTTTTCGCCCCATTGGTAACAGATTGGTCACACTCGCGTCAGGAAGACGCGCGCGATAGTCGTGTGTGCATTCGCACCGCAGGTGCATCTTCATCTGCGTTCATCTGCGGGAACTGAATTTCACCCTCCTGGCTAGAGATTTGTCACACTCGCGTCAGGAGACGCGCACGATAGTCGAGCCCCTGATCCAAGTTCTCCTCACTTCCCATCAAACCACTCTTTGAATTCGCCCACTTTTTCGCGGGAAACAATGATTTCTTTATCCCATGCTGGTTGGGTGGAAATTTTCAGGCGACTGTTTGAATACATGAGAACATCGCTGATACAATGGATGTTCAGGATATAAGTGCGGTTCACACGGAAGAAAATTGACGGCTCTAACACATCTTCCAGCATTTCGAGCGTAAAGTCGATAATAAATTTACGGCTAGCCTGGGTCACCAGGTAAACGTCGCGTCCATCGGCGTAGAACAACAAGATCTGATCGGCGGTGATGCTGCGAATGTGCTCCCCCACCTTCACCATAAACCGGTTCTTAAAGGTCCTGGCAGCGGGTGGGGCCGCCAGCGCCTTTACTTGCTCCAGCCGATCACCACTGAGGGCAAACTGTTCGCGTAGTGATTCAAATTTCTCAAGGCTTTCCGTCAGGTCAGGCAAGGTGACGGGTTTCAGCAAGTATCCAATCCCGTTAGTCTTGAAAGCCTCCAGGGCATATTCATTGTAAGCGGTAATGAAGATCACCGGTTTGCGGACAATTGTTTTCTTAAATATTTCGAAACTCAATCCATCCGTAAGCTGAATGTCCATGAAAATCAGGTCAACGGTATCCTGTTTTTCATCAATCCACAGAGCAGCGGTAGCCACTGAGTCGCAGGTACCTGTTACAGTAATGGCCGGATTGATCTTATTTAGGTAACGCCGCAACTTGTCGACAGCAGGCGTTTCGTCTTCAACAATCAGTACGGTGAGTGGGCGGTTCATGCAGCGTGCGTGTCGACGGTGATTCGCGGAAATTTAATATAATTTTCACGGCCGGCTTTCACCTGAATAAAAGGACGGTCGCTGTATACAGCGTAAGATCGTTGAATAAGCTGGAATGCCTCCCGGCTGGGCTCGTGTAGTTGCAGCCTGTCATTAACACCATGACGCAACACAAAGTAGCCGTCCTCATCAGCTTCCAGTTCCAGAATCAGAGGTGATTCGCGGGAAATGAGGGTATTACGAACCACACAGTCCAGGGCTGTGATTAATGCGCCCGGCATGATCAGCAGACTGTGCACCTCGGAGATATGACTTTTCCATTGTACGTGCTGACTGTGTTTTTGATTGATCAGTCGGAGCCAATGGTGAACGGCTTTTAGTTCTTCGTCCAGGGAAATGAACTCCCGCTGGCGGTGTTCCAATTGATACCTGTATAAGGCTGCCAGGCTGTCAATCAGTTCCTCAGCAGTCTCGGTGTTACGATGCATACACAGCACCAATTCTTCCAGGCTATCATAGAGCAAATCCGGGTTGATTTCCTGGCGGAAGGTGGTGAACTCAGCCTCCAGATTTTCCCTCAGTTTGTGCTCCTGCTCGAGTTGAACCGTATTTTCCCCCAATAAATACTGGTTGCCCAACACCAACGCATTGTATAGCAAGGCGGAAAACGACGTAATGATTCCGAATACCACCAATTCCCTTGTACTGATGTCAAAACCGATGACGTATTTGTAGAATAAGGATATTGAAATGATGACAATGACAGTGCTCACGGAAACGGTGGCCAGGGTGGTGATCATAATGGTTCGTTGGTCCGGCAAAGATTGATTGCGGAGCAGCACCACGGTGAACCGCATGGCTTCAAAGGATAATACACTGAGGCCGATACACACATACAATTCTTCGTTGCTGAATAGCTCAGCCAATTGCCCGACGTTGTTGTTGATCAGCAGGATGACAAGATACACCAACACACCATGTATAGGAGGTGCGACAAGCCGGAACAGCGGATGATGGATGAACAGGCGCTTCATTCGGCGGAAAGTAGTTGGTTGACCTTCAGCACAGGCAATTGTACGGTAAAGCGTTCTTCGTCTCTGACCAACACGGGTTGTGCGGAAAAGAACTTATACCGGGTGTGAATATTATCAAGCCCCACGCGGAATCCGGAAGTGGAGGTTCCACCTGTTTTGGTGTTGGACACAGTGATCCGGGTGTTGTCGGTGGCAGCGATGTATACGAGCAAAGGTGTCTCTTTGGAGATCCGGTTGTGTTTTACGGCATTCTCCACCAACAATTGCAAAGTCATAGGTGGAATAAAGGTGGTGAGCAGGTTAGATGGAATATTGATTTCGAGCTGAAGCAGGTACTCATAGCGGACTTGGAGAAGAAAGTAATAGGCCTTCGTGAATTCGAGCTCTTCCTGAAGAGTGACCAACTGTTGCCGCTCATACGTGAGGACGTACCGGAACGTGTCAGCCATGCGACGAATAAATTCTTCGGCCTCCCGGGTGTCTTTATACAGCAAAGCAGAGACCGTGTTCAGGCAGTTAAACAGGTAATGCGGACTAATCTGGCTTTTCAGCGATTGGAATTGCAACTCCAGTTGCCACCGTTCGGTGCGCAACTGTTCTGCCTGGGTTACTGCATAGTATCGATAGGAGTAAAGCAGGCCATAGAGGATCTCGTAAATGAAAAGCAGGATGGTAACCAGGATCAACAGCTTGAGTAGTTCCTCATTGCTGAAAGTGTGCAGGAATATCTTCACCAACATGAGCACGCCGCCCGTCAGGATCAGGTGAGACAATAATCCGGAGACCAGACGGGCGACAAAGTGATCTTTCCAATGCACGCCTTTGTCGAGCCATCGATCCGCCTGTAGCAGCATCGCACCAACCCCGCACGTAATCAGGGCGGCCATCGCCATCTTATCCGCTTTTGCCAGCAGATCGGGCAACTGTCCGTACTGGCTGTAGTACATGAAGTAAAACAGCGAGATGCCGATCACGCTGCCGGCCAGTATGAGCAGGCTGGCAACGCGAAATGACTTGGGCTGAGGAAACCAGGCTAACATCCGGGATGAAACTACGGAATTTTAATGGCCTGGTGTCAGTCGATGGCGCGTATCGCACGGCCGTAATATGTTTCTGATTCGATTTTCTTGGCGGCCATGCGGTACTGATCCTTTACGGCAGCATCATTGATTTGTTTCACCTTGGGCGCTGCTTGGATCAAAACCTCCGTGATGTAGTGGTCAGATTCAATCCTTGAAGTAGCCGTGAGGATTTCCTGCAGGCCGCCTTTGGTGATGCCCGGTTGTTTCAGTGCTTCGGTGAGGAAATTCGACAGATAGAAATCGCTTTCCTGGTGACCAATGACGGATACCAACTTCTGAAAAGAGGCATCGGTGAGGGATTGGCTCTTGAGCATGTTGGTGGCCACCGTGTTCAGGTAATGGTCTGACTCAAACGATGTCATCAGGTCCATCAGGGTGGTTTGGGTTTCGGGACTTAGTTTGGAGGAGATCAGCTGATTCAGAATTTGTGCCTTGTAGTGATCCGACTCCACGGTGCCGATGGATTCGAGTACACGCTGGTGCGCCGTGGCCGACAAGTCACGCTTGTCAAGGGCTTTGCCCAGCACAATGCTTTTGTAGTGATCGGACTCAATGGACTTCGTGGCGGCAATCATTTCTGCGACAATGGGCTCTGTCAGGTTGTTCTGGCGGAGCAGTTCTGTAAATACCTCCGTCTTGTAGTGATCAGACTCCATGCCAGACGAGGCTTCCAGGAGAATCTTGATGTTCTCAACGGTAATCGGCCCCTGGCGCAGACCGGCTTTGATTACTTCGGTTTTATAATGATCTGATTCCAACCTCTTGGTTGCTGTGAACAGGGCTGTTGACGATTCTTTTGTGCTCATGAATTTCTCCAGCCCTTTCTTGAGGAATTCGGTGTTGTAATGATCAGACTCAATAGTGGAGGTGACATTGGCGACGATCATCGCATAGTCCCTGGCGGCCACGGGTTGTGTCATTAGCAAACCGGCGTAGGCTTCTTTGACATAATCACTCTCGAGCCGGGATATTTCGTCGGTCACGGCTTTGGCTCCTCCCGCCCTGAAAAAACGATTCACGCGACTTTCTGCTCCTACGGTGGAGCTGCGCACCAATTCAGGAAGAATTTCAGACAGCCACTTGCGGCCTTCGGGTTCAAAGGGAACCAGGGTTCGACCCTCGTAATATTCGCGTTTCAGGCCGGTGCCAGAGGGCGTAATCACCAACGAGCGGCGACTTCCGAAGACGGTCTTGGTAATTTCAAGATAACCATCCGACGAAATGGATTTGACGTCCTTGTCATCGTCTGAAATTTCAACCTTGCCGCGGCTCTGGACATTGAAGTTTCCTATACCATAGTCTCCGAAGGAGAAGTGGAATCCCTTTTTCCGGGTGGAGGAAGCTACATCCTGGGCGATTGCAGTGGACACTACCAGGCAAAGTGTGAGGAAGGTGGATATGCGGATCATAAAGGTCTTTTTGGTCATAAGACGGAACAAAGGTGGCCTAGGGATACATCCCAGGCCAATGTTATGGATCGAACTGTCGGATTTGTGTAGTGAGCGGGTCGCAAGTGGGGATTTACACCGCAGGGACGCAAAGACGCTGAGGGATGCCTGCGCGAAATGGATTTTGCACTTGCTTAATGATGGGTTGCACTCGCGTCTGGAGACGGGCGCGATAGCCAACTCAGTATGTGCCGGTGTTCTTCACCGGCACGGGTGCAAAAAAAAAATGATTTTCGCCCCTGAGATTACAGATTGGTTACACACGCGTCAGGAGACG